>NZ_JBXPBY010000006.1:0-248180 GCF_056930735.1 Acinetobacter sp. B-6
TACAGATCGCAACGGTCAAGGAGTTGGACCAGCCACCGATCATCTTGCAGGTCAAGGCGATAACGACAACGATCCAAGTACGCCTGACGATACTGGCTTAGACTTGGTCACAGCTGAGATTACGGTTGAGATCAATACAGCGGGTAAAATCACTGGAACCACCACGGATGTTGCACCGAATAGCGATGTGGTGATTACTATCAAGGGCTATGATGAAAATGGAGAACAAGTTGAAGTTGATAGAACGGTTCAAACAGATTCAAATGGTCATTATGTTTATGAGTTAACGCCAGCAGATGGTATTGCAACAGGTACGCAAGGTTCTACAGTAGATGTTGTTGCAAAAACCAATGATCGTAATGGAAATACGATTCAAGATCATGACGTAGAAACAGTTGATCCTGTGATCAAAAATGATCAGTCAACAGGTGTGACAAATGGGGATAACTCCATCATTGGTACATCAGGTGATGATTTAATCGCAGGAGACACGGGTGGCTTAAAAACAAACTTTGTGGCTGGAAAGAACTATAACGTATCCATCGTTTTAGACTTGTCAGGAAGTATGCTATTTAATATGGCAGGAACGATTAGAAATGGCGCGAGTGTTCCAGAAGGCGAAACGCGTCTTGAAATTGCCAAGAAAGGTTTAAAAGCCTTTATTCAACAGATGGTTGATCATGACGGTACGATTAATTTACAAATCGCATCTTTTTCAGCAAATAATGGTCTTGGAAACACCGTCAATAAAGTCTTTACCAATGTAAGCGTAGACAATATTGATCAAATCTTTGCGGATATTGGAACTGGGAAAAATGATGGGCTTCAAGCAGGAGGCGGGACTTATCCTGAAATAGGTTTTAATAAAGCTGTAAATTGGTTCAATGATGTGTCTGATGCTAACTTTGAAAATCAAACATATTATATTACGGATGGTGAGCCAAATAGTTCGCAAAACACACTAGATAGCGCCTTCCGTCCATTGGCTGATCAAAGTAAAGTCTTTGCTGTTGGTGTGAGTAGTGCTGTAAGTGATGCAACTGTGTCACGCTACGACAATACAGATGCGAATGGAAACAAGCTACCTGGTGCTTGGAGTGGTTCAAATCATGGAGAAGCGAAAGCAATTGCTGATGCGGATAAACTCATTGCATATTTGATCGGCGGTTCAGAAAACTTTGTACCTGCTGATGTAGGCAGCGATACCATTAAAGGTGGTGCAGGTGATGATATCTTGTTTGGTGACGCGATGAATACCAACTGGATTACATGGTCAGGTAGAGATCCTTTGATGCATCCACAATATTCAGGTTATTCAACACTGATTGCGTATTTAAAAGCAGAAGTCACAAGTGGAGCAGAACCAACCCAACAGCAAATTTATGATTTTGTGAAAGAAAATTATAAGAAATTTGTTGAAGCTGATGCGAATGACCCAGTCACTAAGGGTGGGAATGATACGATCTATGGAGGTGCCGGTGATGACATTATTATTGCAGGTGCAGGTAATGATATTATTTATGGCGGTTCTGGCAATGATATTATTTCTACAGGTCGTGGTAATGACACCATCATGTATGATGTGCTTGTCAATGCTGATGCTACTGGCGGCAATGGTACTGATGTTTGGGTGGATTACCAATCAAACGATAAAATTGAATTCAGTTCTGATTTCTTTGATGGCTTACTTTCAGATAAAAGTAATATTGGCGAATTTATCAAAATTGAAGATGATGGTCGTGGTAATGCCGTACTCAAAGTAGATCGTGATGGTAGTTTAAATACTCAGCATGAATGGGCGGATATATTAATTATTGAAGGTAAGAGTAAAATAGATTTAATGGATATGATTAATCAGCAAATTGTGATCGGTTAAGTATTCTTGGCTTTGATAGATTAAATTCTAATTTTTTATAAATAAAAATGCTCCATTTGTGGGGCATTTTTATTTGACAGAATATATTGGAAAATCAATCTAAAATATTAAATCTCATTCATCCAGCAAAATCTCATCTTTATCAACCATTACGCGAAGAGTTGAAAAAATACAGATTTACTGTAAAGGCGGATCAACAAAGCTATATACTGAAGATCACGTTGATTGTGTCTAGGATAAGTTGATCAACAACAAAAGCCCAAATAATTGATTCTAAAAATAGTCCACGCAATTAAGATAGAAGTGCTTTGATTTGACTTCCATCTTAATCTTGAGATGCGAAGGATATGTTTTAATCTACGCTCCATTATAAAGAGAATAGATTAAAAACTGGGCTTACTTAATGTGCTTCTCCCCAGTTCTTGCCTTGACCAACCTCAACCTCCAAAGGGACAGATAAAGTCACAACTTTTTGCATGACATCTTTAATCTGTTCAGCCACTTGATCGGCAACAGCTTCATCGACTTCAAACACCAATTCATCGTGAACCTGTAAAAGAAGTTTTGCTTGATCTTTAGGTAGGATTTTATCAACTTCAATCATTGCCATTTTGATGATTTCTGCTGCTGAGCCTTGCAATGGTGCATTAATTGCAGCACGTTCAGCACCTTTGCGCACCATCATATTCCGTGCATCAATATCTGGTGTATATAAACGACGGCCTGTAATGGTTTCAACAAAACCTTGCTCCAAAGCGACCTGACGAGTACGTTGCATATACTCATAAATGCCTGGATAACGGTGGAAATATTGTTTGATGTAGTTTTGTGATTCTTCACGGGTAAAGCCCAATTGACGAATCAAGCCAAACTCAGACATCCCATACAATAAGCCAAAGTTCACTGCTTTCGCTTGACGACGTTGGTCAGAAGTCACATTTTCAAGAGCAACGCCCAATACTTCAGATGCTGTGCGGCGGTGTACATCTTGCCCATTTTTAAAGGCATCGACTAAAGCCTCATCTTGCGAAAAATGTGCCATTAAACGTAATTCAATTTGAGAATAATCGGCAGCGAGTAACACACGACCTTTGGGCGCAATAAATGCTTTACGAATTTGTCGTCCAATTTCTTCACGTATTGGAATATTTTGTAAGTTCGGATCTGTTGAAGATAAACGACCAGTTGCAGTTAGCGCTTGATGATAGCTCGTATGTACTCGGTGGGTATCATTATTCGCTTGTTTGACCAAAGCCTCAGTATAAGTACTTCGCAATTTGGTTAAACCACGATACTCAATGATTAGTTGGGTAATTGGATGATCAATTTTTTCCAAGACAGCCTCAGAGGTACTGTATTGTCCTGTTGCTGTTTTCTTGCCCCCTTTTAAACCCAGTTTTTCAAATAAGACTTCACCCACTTGCTTTGGTGAACCGACATTAAAAGATTCACCAGCGATCTCAATAATTTGATTTTCAAGGTTTTGAATTGTATTGGCGAAATCAACACTGAGTTGATCCAAAAATTTTAAATCTAGCTCAATGCCATTTTCTTCCATACTGGTCAGAACGCTGGCAACAGGCATTTCAATATTGTGTAAAATTCCGCTGAGCTCAGGAATTTCTTTGAGTTTTCGTTCTAATACTTCATAAAGGCGATAAGTGACATGCGCATCTTCTGCTGCGTAATGACCAGCAGTTTCAATATCAATTTGATTAAAAGTTTTTTGCTTCGCCCCTTTACCCGCAACCTGTTCAAAGGTTGTCGTTAAATGACTCAGATAAACACGAGCAACATCATCCATACCATGACGAGTTGCTACTGAGTTCAACACATAAGATGCCAACATGGTGTCAAAGAACCAACCTTGTAGATGAATCCCATGGTTTTCAAAAATATGCGCATCATATTTTAAATGATGCCCAATTTTTTCAATATTTGGATCTTCTAAAATAGGTTTAATTTGTTGAATGATTGTTTCGCGATTGAGTTGCTGTGGCGCACCTTCATAATCATGTGCTAAAGGGATGTAATAGGCATCATGCGCATCGAATGCAAGCGAGAAACCTACCATTTCAGCAACACGATAATCCAAACTTGTGGTTTCTGTATCAATTGCAAAGCGTTTTGCCGTACTTAAACGCTGGAATACTTTGTCCCAAACATCTTGACTTAATACAGTATGATACGTTGCTTCACCTAAACGGTCATCGACACTTGAACTTGTGGCTTGATCGGTGATTTCACTTTCAACAGCTTGTTCAGTTTTGATGGCACTTTGTGCAGTTTGTTTATAGGTTGAACTATTGGGATTATTGGGATGATCTAAAGACTGTAATTGGTTACGGAACTCAAGCTCTGTATATAAGTTGCGCAATGCTTCAACATCAGGATCGCAAAGTTTTAAGTCTTCATAGCTGATGTTTAAATCAAGGTCAATGATGATGCTGGCAAGTTGATGATCAAGAGTAATCCCATCAACATTGTCTTTTAGACTTTGTCCAACTTTCCCCTTGATATTGTCCACATTTTTTAAAATGCCATCGATTGAACCATATTCATTTAAAAGCTTGGCGGCAGTTTTTGCACCTACCCCAGGAACCCCACGAATACCATCTGATGCGTCTCCCATTAAAGTAAGATAATCAATAATCTGATCTGGACGTACTCCAAATTTTTCAATGACACCATCAACATCCATTGGTTTGTCTTTGAAACTGTCTTCCAATGTCACTTTATCTGTCACCAACTGCGCCATGTCTTTATCGCCAGTTGAGATCAAAACTTGATAACCTTCTTTTTCAGCACGTTTGGCTAAGGTACCGATAATGTCATCAGCTTCAGCACCTGGAAGGGTATGAAGTGGAATCCCTAAGGCGCGAATTAACGCATGTAAATAAGGAATTTGTTGGGATAATTCTTCAGGCATACTTGGACGATCACCTTTATAAATCGGTGAAAGCTGATGACGAAAAGTCGGTTCAGGTGTGTCGAAAATAACAGCCATATGGGTTGGTTGTACACGACGCATAAGCTTTTGGATTGCCGAGATTGCTCCACGAATCGCATTGGTCTGTAATCCCGTTGATGTTGTTAGAGGTGGGAGTGCGTGAAAGGCACGAAATAAAAAGTATGACCCATCGACCAATACAAATGGTGGCATTGATATTTTCCTAATTCAAATTACCGCTTTATTGTACGTGATTTTTCTCTGTTGCGTAGTGGCAACCATCGTGCTTGTGTTACTGAATATCTGATGAATTAACAGAATCATGTTGGAATGCTGTTGTATGATCAATATATTGAGGATGAAGAAAGTAAAAATATGCTGAAAGGGCAGAGTGAAATTCGCATTATCTGGTTAATGATGCTCATCATTATTGCGGTGAGTGCATGGTTTTTAGATGCACACGTATTGACTTATCTCTGTGGTTTAGCTTTTGTTATGAGTGTAATGCACTATGTCGATGCGATTCAAAATCCGATGTTAGATATCGCCCAAAGCATGCATTTACCGTTACATAGTACCTCAAAAGTCCCGCTCTATATTTCTTCTATCATTGCTGTTGTCGGATTAACCCTACATTTGAGTTGGATGATGGGGCTAGGTTTAACGGCATGGATTTTCTTTTTTCTTAGATGGTTGAGGCGTCTAGAACGTTATCTCACACAAGTTCAGATACAAATTCAGTCGCTTGAATATTCTGCGAATCGATCAACTGCTTCATTCTCAATTCCTTCAACGCAATCTGAAGAAGTGCCACGAGATTCCGCAACGAGTTTGATTTCACAAATTCAAGATTGGATTTTTAAGGGGAATCCTGTACTGAAAGTTGCCATATTAGTGTTGGTCATTGGCATTATACTGTTACTGCGTTTTGCAACAGAACATTGGCAATTGAGTCTCGTGATTAAACTCACATTGGTTGCTTTATCGAGTATCGCAATTACTACACTTGGTTTGAGTCTGCAAAGTAAAAGTCGTAGTTTTGCATTGGCACTGGAGGGATTGGGGCTTGCTGGATTATCTCTCACCTTATTTTTTGCATATTATACCCATGTAATTCCTAATATTTATCTGGCAAGTCTTTGCTTTGTTATGATTATGCTAATTACACTCAGCTTAAGCTTAAAGCAGCAAAGTGTTGAATTGGCACTTATGGCAATGTCAATTGCCTACATTGCACCCTTTACCTTACCCGTACGCGACGCCACTGTCGTTGAGCTTTTAACCTATTATTTGCTGATTAATATTGCAATTGCGATAATGAGCACTTTGAGACCGTGGATATATCTGAATCAAATCGGTTTCTTGGTTACAGCAATCGTTGGGAGTGTCTATGCAATTGGTTATGGTGATTTACAAGACAAACAGACACTTACCCTTTTAATTTTTGCGCATACAGCTGTTTTTATTTGGTTGGGTTTCCGTTTCAGCCAACTAATTGCCAAACAAGATGTTGAACAATTTAAGCTTAAACCGAGTTTAGATATTGCCTTGATTTTTGGTGCTCCGATTGTCAGCTATCTTTTTTTATATTTGCTTTATTTTCATCAAAGCATGTTATTGGCGAGTTTTAGTTTAGCTTTTGCTGCGCTTTTCGCAGGAATTTATCAATTTTCAAAACGTAATCAGTCGATTCAATTGATTTCACAGAGTTATTTTAGTCTTGCCTTGATCTTTATGGCTTTGATTCCACCTATTTTATTACATGGGCAATGGAGTGTAGTCGGATGGGTACTCGAAGGGTTATGTATATGGGGTTATGCATTATATCGACAATCAGCAATTAGCCGTTATTTGGCGATGGCATTGATGGTCGTTGCAGGGGCAACAAGCCTGTATTATTTATTTAAACTGCCAAGCTTCCCAACCACAATGTACTGGTATTTATGTATTAGTTATATTTTTGCAGTGTTATTGGGTAATAGTCGTGAGACATTTCGACAGCAACTGAATGCGCTGTCTACCTTATTTCTGAGTTTATTGATGATTGCAGCAACGTCGATGTTGCTTATTCTACTGCTTGACTATTTTAATGGTGCTTATCGCTACATATACACATTGCTGATACTCAGCGCTACTTATCTGTTGATGAATGAATTGATGCTCAAGTTAAAAGCATTATCAACATGGTTGATCCCCAAGTGGATTGGTATTATTCCTATTTATGTTTTTGCACTGATTCTTTTATTAGATATAAGTCAAAATGGTGTATTGGTTTGGCAAACTGACATTGATCGATGGGGAATGACATTAGCAGGATTGATATTGACCACACTATGGTTAAGACCTTTTCATGCGCTACGCTTTATGGAAGAGTGGGGAAGTTTAGGCGTTTTAATCAGTTTAAGCTTAGCTAGCTTAACTTTAATTCCTTATACACCTTATATTAGTGTCGTGATATTACCTTTATTGTTTTGTGGGTGGTGCTTTATTCAGAAAAGTGCGGATTGGAAAATTTTTTGGCAAACACGAACCAGTTTGGCGCTGATGCTGATATGGATCATCTGTTCGCAATTATTTTCTCAACAGGCTTTTCAAGGTTATTTATTGCCAATCTTGAATCCATTTGATTTGGTGAGTATTGCAATGTTAATGGGCTTTTTATGGATGCTCAACTTGCAACAGAAGCTGGCTCTACAACAGGGTACAGACCAAGGTATTCTGGCTGTTTTGTCGGTTTTAAGTCTACTTTGGTTAAGTAGTTATATGGTTCTGCGTGCGCTACATGTGTATTTTGCTACACCTTATAATCAATTGGATTTATGGCAAGATGCGACGGCACAATTAAGTTTGACCTTACTTTGGGTGAGCCTGGCGTTGATTAGTATGAGTTTTGCCAGCCGTAAACAATTACGTCCTGTATGGATTTTAGGTGGCAGCATTCTGGTCATTGTGACCTTGAAGCTGGTTTTGCTTGATTTATCTCATATCGGCACACTGACCCGAGTCATATCGTTTTTGGGAGCAGGTTTTGTGATGTTACTCATCGCCTATATTGCCCCTATTCCTGAACCAAAGCGTTTAGAGTCTTAATAAGTCTGTGGATGGTTCATGGCGAGATATTGAAACCTTAGTGTTTATTGAGTTAAGTTCTGAGATGATTTTAGTGTATGGCTAAATTTTATTTATTCTGAATCTTCTAGTGTGGCTTAGAAATAAATATACCAAGTTCAAGCTTATCACGAGATACTTTATTTTAGCGTTTCAATCAAATCGCTAAGATGGTGCCCAGTAATAGAAGCCCCGTATATGTTTCTTCAATGTTTAGATTTATCTCAATATTAAATACTTTTTACTAAGACAAAAAAGCTGATTAGAGATTTTGATCAATGCGTGGTATATTTTTGATATTTATTTATATTTAACCTGAGTTCGATGTAATTAAATCTTCAACTAATTGAAAAATAATAAATCTCTATGGATTCTTGCTACCTTTTCATCCAATTTTAGAATGAGGAGCGGAGCTCCGCAAGTGCAACCATCAATAGCGTTTCATTTCTCTTGATCAATAAAATGAAGGCGATCAATAGATTGTTTGATGATCTAAAGCTTGCACTGCCACGCTTTACTTCTAAAGTTTAAATTGTTTTGCGTAGGGATGCCTCACTTTTCAGAGATGAAAAGTGACAAAAATCTTTCGTTGAGCGAGGGGTACATCCTCATACCCCCGCTCAACATGGCGACATCCATGTCGCCTCACGATAGCAAGACCATCTATGATTGAAAAGTACAAAATAAATGAATCATCCAAATCACTTGTATGAATAATCAGGCGGTTTGGATGTATCATCTTTCATCAAGGATTTTTATCGAACTCAGGTTATATTTAAATCTTTTGAAAATAAGGTCAATTTAATTAGAAAGGAATAATCATGAAAAGAATATACGCGCTATTGACTCTCCTTGGAATCATCCTTCCATTCTCACAATTTATCCTGTGGTTAAATCAACATGGATTAAACTTAACCCTGTTTTTTCAGCAAATTATTGATAATCCAATCGCAGCATTTGCATGGCTAGATGTCATTGTCACTGTTGTGGTGATTGTCGTTATGGTGATACAGGATGGTCAACAACTGAAAATGAATAGATTATGGGTTCCTGTCATTGCTTCACTGATGGGTGGGGCATCAGTCGGGCTGCCTTTATTTTTATATATGAAACAATGTCATCTTGAACAAAGAGCGGTATAAATCATAGCATTCTTGAAAATTTACATGGTATAAACAAGGCGCATTTACAGTCTTATATTTTGAGAAAAGTTTTAATCGATTTGCGCAGGAGAAGCGTTACTTTACTCAACCATTTTTTTTAACGGTCTTCTTGCACTGTAAACAAAACAGAGCCTTGTTTTTGCTCATATACTCCCGCTCAACATGAAGACATTCATGTCGCCTCACGATCGCAATGTTAGGCAAGATTGGCTGATGAAAAAAAGCAAAGATATTCTATTGATATGAAGTGAATCATATTGATTGGTAACATATAGGCTTGAGCCTTTTAACAGAGGCGTGGGGTGGATTTTGTTTTTTTATCGAATGACGATGAAATAAGATGAAATAAAAAGGCATCAACCATAATGGTGATGCCTTTTTATTTCAGTGAGTTTTAATCTATGAGAAAAAGCTTAAAGAATTTCAATCGCCACAGCGGTTGCTTCACCACCACCAATACACAATGCTGCAATACCTTTTTTGCCACCTGTACGTTTTAATGCATGGATCAACGTCAAGATAATGCGTGAGCCTGTTGAGCCTACAGGATGTCCTAATGCGCAGGCGCCACCATTGATGTTGACTTTTTCTGCATCTAATTTGAATTCATCGATTGGACACATGGTGACCATAGCAAAAGCTTCATTGATTTCCCATAAGTCGACATCTTGAGCATCCCAGCCTGTTTTATTTAAAACTTTTTGGATTGCACCTACAGGGGCAATGGTAAATTCAGATGGATGTTGAGAGTTTGAAGCATAAGCCACAATTTTTGCTAAAGGTTGCAGACCTTTTGCCTGTGCAACATCTGTAGAGGTTAAAACTAAAGCAGATGCACCATCCGAAATTGAGCTGGCATTTGCAGCCGTGATGGTTCCATCTTTAGCAAATGCTGGACGTAAGGTTGGAATTTTTTCAATATTGGCATTAAACGGTTGTTCATCTTGATCAATAACCACATCACCTTTACGACCTGAAACAGTCACAGGTACGATTTCGTCTTTAAACCAACCTTCAGTAATGGCTTTTTGAGCACGTTGTAAAGAACGAATGGCAAAGTCATCCATTTGTTGACGGCTATAACCTTTGCTATTCGCCATATCCTGTGCAAAAGATCCCATTAAGCGACCAGTTTCAGCATCTTCCAGTCCATCAAAGAACATATGGTCTTTGACTTCACCATGTCCCATACGATATCCACCACGGGCTTTCGGCAGTAGATATGGTGCGTTGGTCATCGACTCCATACCACCAGCAACAATGATCTCGGCAGAACCTGCTTTAATCGCATCAGCGGCTTGCATAACAGCTTTCATGCCTGAACCACATAGTTTATTGATTGTGACTGCACCTGTTGAATCAGGTAAGCCAGCTTTACGCATCGCTTGACGAGCAGGACCTTGTTTCAAACCAGCAGGGAGTACACAACCCATAATGACTTCTTCTACATCATTGGGTTGTAAACCAGCGCGCGCAATTGCTTCTTTAATGGTTACAGCACCTAATTCAGGCGCAGTGACATTGGCTAGGCTACCTTGAAAACCACCCATTGCAGTACGTGCACCATTGACAATTACGATGTCAGTCATTGTTCTGATCTCCACATGATTCTTGTTAAATATATCCAAAACTTAAGCAGTATATAAAAAACAGCGCAAGAATAAATGCTGAATATGCAATATATGTAGACGCTAGAGAACAGTTTTTAACATTTTTCAGTAGGCTCCTTATTTAAAGTCGCCATTCGTCCGATTTTATAGCGGGTATTGTTGTCAGTATCATGATGCCCACAATAGTAAAAACTGCCTGGTGAACCACGTGGTAGTCCGGTATCACCTTGAAGGGTCAAGACATCACGACTACTGGCACTCCCAATCCAAGTCAAGGTTCCATATTTAATATTTTTTTCAGTTTTAAGGAGTATGAGCTCGCCATCATCAATCTGCTTATTTTTATTACGATCTGTAAAAATAATTATGCCTTTATGCCACGTGTTTTTTTCACATTGGATCAAGCTTTCCGACGAACATATGACAACCGTTGTTCGTCGTGCCAATGCCTGACTTCTTGCATAAGAAACATGCTGTTGAATCATGGGATGAATCGATCGAAATTCTTGCTTTTGCATCCAATCATGATAAAAAGGCAAACTGATTAGGCAAATTATTGCAACGATAACAATTATGCTTATAAGCTCAAACAAAGAAAAACCTTGTTCTTTACAATAAAAATACATGTTTTAATCTTCTGTTAAGTATTGTTTTTTATTTGAAAAATAATGACTTGTCTATTAAATCTTATTGAAACGCTTTTGTAGTAAAATATTTATTACTATCACTTTCTTTTACTGCTAAAATACAGGTAGTAAAAAGATAAGCGATTCACGAAAAAAAATTGAGTAGAAAGTTACCGAATTACAACGGAAATTGTAAGTAATTTTGTCAATAATTTACTTGATTAAAGTTATCAAGCACTTGGAAAAAGCCTCAAGTGTTTGTATGATTCAACGTGAGTAGCTTAAAAATAATACTGGGGTATTAAAATTTATCTCAGGGTAGCCAATAAATTTTAGGCTAGGCTTGAACAACAATTGTTATCTCTGGAGGATATCCATGAAATTGAGTCGTATCGCACTTGCTATGCTTGTTGCTGCTCCACTCGCTGCTGCTAATGCTGGTGTAACTGTTACACCATTAATGCTTGGTTACACTTTCCAAGACACTCAACACAACAACGGTGGTGACAAAGGTGAGCTAACAGCTGGTCCTGAGTTACAAGACGATTTATTCGTTGGTGCTGCACTTGGTGTTGAACTTACTCCATGGTTAGGTTTCGAAGCTGAATATAACCAAGTTAAAGGTGATCTTGACGGTACTGGCGTTGCTGGTTCTGAATACAAGCAAACTCAAATCAACGGTAACTTCTATGCTACTTCTGATTTGATCACTAAAAACTATGACAGCAAAATCAAGCCATACGTATTGTTAGGTGCTGGTCATTACAAGTACAAACTTGATGACATGTCTTACCACAACAACGAAGAAGGTACTTTAGGTAACGCGGGTGTTGGTGCTTTCTGGCGCTTAAACGATGCTTTATCTCTTCGTACTGAAGCTCGTGGTACTTATAACTTTGACGAAAAATTCTGGAACTATACTGCTCTTGCAGGTCTTAACGTAGTTCTTGGTGGTCACTTGAAACCTGCTGCTCCTGTAGTAGAAGTTGCTCCAGTGGTTCCAGTTGCTCCAACTCCAGTAGAACCAGCTCCACAAGTTCTTACTGAAGATTTGAACATGGAACTTCGTGTGTTCTTTGATACAAACAAATCAAACATCAAAGATCAGTATAAACCAGAAGTTGCTAAAGTAGCTGATGCGTTGAATACATTCCCGAATGCGACTGCTCGTATTGAAGGTCACACAGATAACACTGGTCCACGTAAGTTAAACGAACGTTTATCTTTAGCTCGTGCTAACTCTGTTAAATCAGCGCTTGTAAGCGAGTACAACATTGATGCATCTCGTTTGTCTACTCAAGGTTTCGCTTGGGATCAACCGATTGCTGACAACAAAACTAAAGAAGGTCGTGCTATGAACCGTCGTGTATTCGCGACGATCACTGGTAGCCGTACTGTAACTAAATAATTAATTATTTAGTTAAAAAAAGGCGACTCAATTGAGTCGCTTTTTTATTGGAAATACATATAATTGATCAATATCTAAATAAAACTGAAGCAAAAATCAATAATTATAGGTTAGTCATGAAATACGTGATTCTAGGATTGATGTTGTTGAGTTTAACTGCTTGCACGTCTACGCCCATAAATAGCAATACTGTTTCCATCCAAAAACAATATCCAAACGAAGTAAAGTCTTTGAAACATGGGCTTTCTATATATTTTCAGCCGAAATCGACTGAAATCGATCCGCAATATCGCCCAGCTTTATCAGTTGCTGCACAGTTATTGCAAACCAATAAAAATTTTGTGCTTAATATCGAAGGACATACAGACAGTTCAGGCTCATTGGCTGCAAATAATAAAGTCTCATTGACACGTGCAAATATCGTCAAAGATTATTTAGTGAGTGAATATAAGGTTAATCCTGATCAATTGATTACTCTTGGTTTGGGCCCAACAAAGCCTATCGCAGATAATAAAACTGCGGAAGGCAAAGCAAAAAATAGACGGGTCACTGTTATTTTAAAAATTAAGTAAATTCACAATAGAACTCAATTTTTTTCTATACACGTTATAATGATTTACTCAGATTTTTTAAGTGTTTGGATTGTGAATGAGTCTACAACTTCCTGATGAATTACTGGATTTAGAGGCTAATGGTGGTATTTTTGCGGTCTGGATGCTGATGCAAAATTGTGCTATCCAAGTTGATATTCAAACGCTTGTTCAGCTTTGCAAGCATGATTCTGAAGATGGAACATTTACCATCGGCTTGGCAGTTGGGCTTAAAAAATTAGGTTTTGATGTTGTATTTCATACAGCAGAAGATCCCAATATCCACTTCAAAGAAATTGAGCATTACACAGAGGCAAATCGTCTAGGTTTGGCTATTGAACAACCCTTAACTTATCAAGATATTCAAACCAACATTGAACAGGGTTATGCCATAGTTGTCTATTATGACACCTTAGAAGGGATTGGTAATCACTCCTTGGTGTATTCAATTGATGATCAAGAAATATGTTTTTATGATAGCTTTGATCCAATGCAAAAAAATATTTTTGAACAACAATGCCGGGCTGAAGGTATTTGCCAACAGGTCATCGTCATTCGTGAATATTGTCCTAAGCTCCGATACAGTTAACTTTGCGTTCGATTTCCTCTTTGCAAATCGAAACTCACAAAGAGGAAGTGCTTAACTACAATTAAGACTTAGCCTTTAATACACAATACTTGTTTAAGGGTATGCACCACTTCAATCAAATCGCTTTGATTTGCCATAACTTGATGAATATCTTTATAGGCACTAGGGATTTCATCTACTACGCCTTTGTCTTTACGACACTCAACGCCAGCAGTTTGTGCGATTAGATCTTGCTGATTGAACAAATGTTTAGCTTTCGTTCGACTCATTTTCCGTCCTGCACCGTGTGAACATGAACAGAATGAATCTGGATTGCCTTTGCCTTTTACAATAAAGGATTGTGCGCCCATTGACCCCGGAATAATTCCGTATTCATCAAGCCCTGCACGTATTGCACCTTTACGGGTAACAAAGACTTCTTCACCAAAGTGAAGTTCTTTTTGCACATAATTATGATGGCAATTAATCGCTTCTTTGGTCATCTGAAAGCTGGGTAATAATGGGCGAATGGCTTCCAAAATTAAACGCATCATTTCACGTCGATTTTCAAAAGCATATTCTTGTGCCCATTCAACAGCTTCAACATAATCATCAAAGTTGCTTGAACCTTCTGCAAAATAGCTCAAGTCTTTATCAGGCACATGACCAAAACGGTTTTGCGCTTCTTTTTTGGCACGTTCAATAAAATACGTACCAATCACATTGCCTAAACCACGACTGCCCGAATGTAGCATGACCCAAACATCATCATTTTCATCAAGGCAAAGTTCAATAAAGTGGTTTCCACCCCCTAAAGTTCCAAGTTGTTTCTGCCAAGTGACATCAAAACTACGTAACATACGTTTTAATGCTGGATGCTTGTCAGTAATTAACTTTAGTTTTTTATCTAAAGGAGAAAGTGTTGATGCTTTGGCTTTAATTTGCTTGTGTATTTCAAAGCCAACAGGAACTTTTCTTTCAATTGCGTTACGTAAACTACTCAAGTTGTCTGGAAGTTGAGCAGCTTTTAGACTTAATCTTAAAGCATTCATTCCACAACCAATATCCACACCCACAGCAGCAGGAATGATGGCATTTTTAGTCGGAATCACACTACCTACTGTAGCCCCTTTACCTAAATGTACATCAGGCATGACTGCAATATGCGAGTGGATAAATTGCAGCTGTGACATCTTTCGTAGCTGTGTCAGGCTTTCTTCATCTATATCCGTAGTATAAATTTTTACAGGAACGCCATATTCTGCTTTGGCGTTCAAAATCATTTGTATGCCCATTTTTTCATTCTCTAAGCAAATTATTTTTATTGTCCGAAAGTTTTAAATAAATATTACCCATCCATGACTTGGATTCAATAGGCAATAAAAAACCTAGCGAATGCTAGGTTTGAAACTGACATTCGGACACTTTGATTAAATCAGTGTCCGCGAGTAGACGACTGCTTAATCTTAATTCAATGTTTTCTCAAGTTGTTGCATGTCGTACTCCTGTTTATTTTTGATTCGAAAATCAAAGACCAAAATTCTGTTTGGATATTATCCAATGGGCGCTATTCTATAAATAAAAAAAACTTTGTCAATCCATCCCGCCAATTTTTTTAGATTAAACAGGGGCGTTCAATCTAAAAAATAATAAAGCAGCTCGAAAGCTGCTTTATCTAAATACGCTGATTTATTCTTTTTCCACTGAAATTGGACTCACATCCATTTTGTCATAAGGTACAAATTTAGTTTTATGCTTCCATTTATAACCAAGCCAAATCACAAGGAACAGCGGAATACTGATATAAGTGGACAGCACGCTCATCCATTTGCCTGCAAGAATAGCCTCTGAATTTTGTCCAAGAATAATAATGGCACAGAGAATAAATGCAAACCAAGGACCAAATGGGAAGAATTTTGCTCGATACGCTAAATCTTCCAGTTTGTGACCTTGTGCCAAATAGCCTTTACGGAAGCGATAATGCGAGACTGCAATACCTAACCACACGATAAAACCACACATTCCTGACATATTTAACAGCCACGTAAATACCACACTTTCACCAATAAAGGTGGTCAAGAAACACAGTGCTGCAATTGCAGTCGTGGCATAGAGTGCATTCATTGGCACGCCACGCAGATCGAGTTTAGCGAAAATTCGTGGTGCTTTTCCTTCACGAGCCATATCAAATAACATACGTGTTGATGAATACATGCCCGAATTACCCGCAGACATAATCGCAGTTAAAATCACCGCATTCATTAATCCTGCTGCAAAAGCTAATCCTGCTTTTTCGTACAATAAGGTAAATGGTGAAAGGGTAATATTACCGTCGCCTTCAGCAGCAAGAGCAAGATTTGGATCTGTATATGCCACCAAGGTACCGATGATAAAAATACATAAGATATAGAATAACAGAATTCGCCAAAAGATCTGTTTGATTGCAATCGGAATGGTTTTCTTTGGATCTTTAGATTCACCCGCAGCAACGCCTACCATTTCAGTTCCCTGAAATGAGAATCCTGCAATCATGGCAACACCGACCAAGGCTTGGAATCCACCCACGAAAGGTGCATCACCAATGGTCCAATTCTTTGTAATTGAATCTGTTGGATCTAACATGATTTTGCCAATCATGAATAAGCCAATCACAATAAAGAACAGGATGGCAATGACTTTGACCAAGGAGAATAAGAATTCACTTTCACCAAAGCCTTTGACGGTTAATGCATTGATAAAGAAGATAATGGCGAGAAAGATTGCACTCCACCAGAATCCAGGAATATCGGGAAACCAAAACTTCATAATGAACTGAACTGCAACCAGCTCAAAAGCAACAGTAATTGCCCAGTTATACCAATAGTTCCAACCTAGAGCGAATCCAAAGCCTTCTTCTACATATTTATTACCATAGGTAAAAAATGCACCTGAAGTTGGATTGTGGGTTGCCAATTCACCTAAACTGGTCATTAAGAAATAAATCATAATACCAATCAGTACATAGGCAAGTAGTGCTCCACCTGGACCTGCTGTGGCAATGGTTTGACCAGAAGCAAGAAATAATCCTGTACCGATAGAACCGCCAATCGCGATCATGTTTAAATGTCGTGCTCCAAGCTTACGCTGGAGTTGTGGATGATCTGTTTCGCTCATCGTTATTCCTTACTGCTTTTTTGAGTATTGGCGAATAGCACTTTAAAGCCTTGTTGATCAGCTTTTGTAATGCATTGACCAAAGCTCTGCTCAATGAGTAATGGGTAATTTAGGAAGCGGTTTGCCACAATCCATAATTCACCGCCTGATTTTAAATGTCGTCTTGCAGTTTTACATAGTGTTTCACTGGCATTGTAGTCGGTTTGAATACCTTGGTGAAACGGTGGATTGCTGACGATGGCATGTAAAAACAATGGCGCATCCTCAATTCCAGTCACTGCTTTTATTTCGAGTTGTTCTAAAGGTAGATGATTCTTTTCAAACGTCATTTGTGTTGAAGCTAAAGCAAAAGCATCAACATCCAAAGCAAAAATACGATTTTTAGGATTGAGTTTCGAGAGAAATGCGCTGATGACCCCCGCACCACATCCAAAGTCAGCAATTTTTCCTGAAGTGACTTGTTTCAAATAAGGCAATAGTACAGCAGTTCCAATATCTAATCGATTTTGACTAAATACACCAGGTAGGGCACAAATGCGAAGATCACCCGAAGGCGTGCTGACATTGTATTCTTGCGCCCATTGTGCGAGCGGTTTCGGAGTCACGGTTTTATCAGTCGTCAATTGCCACATTTGGCAATGACGTGCGCTATCTAATTTTATGGCTTGACCATAAGGCAATAATTGTTTTGCAGCACGTTCAACACCGCCTTTCTTTTCTCCAACCAAAAAGATTGAAGCGCCGATTGCTAAACGAGCAACCAACTGATGCAGAACATAATTGAGTAATTCTTTGGATTTTGGGACAAAAACAATAGCTTGATCAAAATCAGCCTCTGCCATGTCTGTTCCAAAATGCACGTTGGCTTGTTGGTTTTGGAAATATTGGTACTCATTGTAATTCCAAGTCCAAACACTTGCCTCGATGTCATGAGCTAAATTTGAAAGTAGATCATCCGTTGGTGCATTGACCAATAAAACACGTCCAGAGAGATAGTCATGCTGTCGAATGACAACTTCACTTCTTGGCTCCATATTCACCATCCATCATTAAAATTGAACAATAATGCCCAGTCTAGGCTGGGCATTATAAAGAATTGATTCGTTATTTTTTAGTTTCAGGCAAAACTAAATTTAAAATTAAGGCAGCTAGTCCGCCTGTCGCAACACCAGAACTAAAGATATTGCGTGGTAATTCTGGTAAATGTTCTAAAATTTGAGGAACTTGGGCAACACCTAAGCCAAGTGCAAGTGAAATTGCAATAATCAGCAAGGCACGACGGTCAAGTTGAATTCCAGATAAAATGTTAATTCCCGATGCTGCTACAGCACCAAACATCACCATGACTGCACCACCAAGAACGGCTTGAGGCACAGCTTGGATGATTCCAGCAACAGCTGGAAATAATCCAAGAATGATGAGCATGATCGCAATCCAAATACCGACAAATCGACTCGCAACACCTGTCAATTGAATCACACCATTATTTTGGGCAAAAACAGAACTTGGAAAGGTATTGAACAGCCCTGCAAGAAATGAGTTTGCACCATTGACCAATACACCACCTTTGATTCGCTCCATCCAAACAGGACCATCAACAGGTTGGTTTGAGATTTTTGAGGTCGCAGTCACGTCACCAATTGCTTCTAGAGAGGTCACGAGGTAGATGAATGCCATTGGAATAAACAGACTCCAAGAGAAACTAATTCCAAAGTGCATAGGTGTTGGGATTTGAATTAATGGGGCATCTTTTAAGCCTGAAAAATTTAAATAGCCCATAAAGCCTGCAAGAATATATCCAATCACTAAGGCGATTAAAATTGCAGAACTCTTAATCCAAACCACTTTAAATCGATTGAGCAAGATGATAATCGCCAATACTGTACATGACATAATCAGATTATCTTTGCTTGCAAAAGTGTGGGTGTCCATTGCTTGATAGCCACCACCCATACTGATAAGACCTTCTTTAATTAAGGTCAATCCAATCAGCAATACCACGATTCCTGTCACCAATGGTGTAATGAGTTTTTTCACCCAAGGTAAAATGCGTGATACACCCATTTCGATAAATGAACCTGCGATCACCACACCAAAAATAGAAGCCATGACTGCTTCAACTGGAGTACCCGCTGCTACCATTGCAGAACCAATCCCAATCATTGGTCCAATAAAGTTAAAGCTTGTACCCTGTACGATCAATAAACCTGCACCAAAAGGTCCAATTTTTTTGCATTGTAAAAAAGTAGCTACCCCTGAAATCACCAAAGACATCGATAAAATCATGTTGGTGTCTTGAGGCGATACGCCTAGTGCTAAACAAATGAGTAAACCTGGGGTCACAATTGGAACGATAATCGCCAATAAGTGTTGTAAAGCAGCAAAAAATGCGATAAGTGGTTTTGGACGATCATTTAAACCATAAATAAGATCGATTTGACCCTGTTTTTGATCGGAAGAGGTATGAGAATCAGACATGGTACAGAAAGAGGAAGCTGCGAGATGGCGCTATTCTAATCGCTTTACACACTATTACAAAATAAAAAGCCAGCAGTTGTGAAAAAAACTTGTAACTGTCAATAAACTGTCACTACTAAAAGTTATCTTTTTTCTGTATAATTTGCCCTCAAATTTAAAGCGTATCGAATTTACATGTCTGATATTAAAACTCTCCGTAATATTGCCATCATCGCGCACGTCGACCATGGTAAAACGACTCTAGTAGATAAACTTTTACAACAATCAGGTGCACTCGGTGACCGCGCGGGTGAGATTGAGCGTGTTATGGATTCGAATGCGCTTGAGTCTGAACGTGGTATTACCATTCTTGCAAAAAACACTGCAATCAAATGGTTAGACAAACGTACAAACACTGAATACCGCATTAACATCGTCGACACCCCGGGACATGCTGACTTCGGTGGTGAAGTTGAACGTGTAATGTCTATGGTTGACTGTGTACTTCTTTTGGTTGATTCACAAGAAGGTCCAATGCCTCAAACTCGCTTTGTAACTCAAAAAGCGTTTGCGCGTGGTTTGAAGCCAATCGTGATCATCAACAAAGTAGACAAGCCAAGCGCTCGTCCAGACTGGGTGATCGATCAAGTATTCGATTTGTTTGATAACTTAGGCGGTAGCGACGAACAATTAGATTTCCCAGTTGTTTATGCTTCTGGTCTTCGTGGTGTTGCTGGTCCATCTCCAGAAGAACTTGCTGAAGATATGACACCGTTGTTCGAAACAATCGTAGATATTGTTGAACCACCTTCAGTTGATGTTGATGGTCCATTCCAAATGCAGATTTCTTCACTTGACTATAATAGTTTTGTGGGTGTAATCGGTGTGGGTCGTATTCAACGTGGTTCAGTAAAAACCAATACACCAGTGACTGTGATCGATAAAGATGGCAAGACACGTAATGGTCGTATCTTAAAAATTATGGGTTACCATGGTCTTGAGCGTGTAGATGTAGATTCAGCTCAGGCAGGTGATATCGTATGTATCACTGGTTTAGATGCATTAAACATTTCTGACACGATCTGTGATCCTAAAAATGTTGAAGCTTTACCTGCATTGTCTGTAGATGAACCTACAGTTTCGATGACTTTCCAAGTAAACAACTCACCGTTTGCGGGTAAAGAAGGTAAATTTGTAACTTCACGTAATATCCGTGAACGTTTAGATCGTGAATTGATTCATAACGTTGCTTTACGTGTAGAAGATACTGACAGCCCAGACCGTTTTAAAGTATCTGGTCGTGGTGAACTTCATCTTTCAGTATTGATTGAAACAATGCGTCGTGAAGGCTTCGAGATGGGTGTTTCTCGTCCGCAAGTGATCATGAAAGAAGTTGATGGCGAAATGCAAGAGCCATACGAAAACGTAACATTTGATGTTGAAGAACAACATCAAGGTTCTGTTATGGAGCAAATGGGTAACCGTAAAGGTGAGTTGACCAATATGGAAGTTGACGGCAAAGGTCGTATCCGTATTGAAGCAACTGTTCCATCTCGTGGTTTGATTGGTTTCCGTTCTGAATTCTTAACCATTACTTCTGGTACTGGTATCATGACTTCAAGCTTCTCGCATTATGGTCCTGCGAAACAGGGTGCAGTTGCGAAACGTCAAAATGGTGTGTTGATCTCTATGGTTAACGGTACTTGCTTAGCGTTTGCATTGTTCACTTTACAAGACCGTGGTCGTCTGTTTGCTGAACCACAGTTAGAAGTGTATGAGGGTATGATCGTAGGTATGAACTCTCGTTCAGACGACATGACTGTGAACCCAACTAAAGCGAAACAGTTAACTAACATGCGTGCATCTGGTACAGATGAAGCATTAACGTTGACACCTGCTATTAAATTCACGCTTGAACAAGCATTAGAATTTATTGAGGATGACGAATTAGTTGAAGTTACACCTAAATCTGTTCGTATTCGTAAAAAATTCTTAACTGAAAATGAACGTAAACGTGCTTCTCGTGGCTAAGTGTTTTAACTAGGAATAATTTCATTTCTAGAAAAAAAACCGCAATTTTTTAATAAATTGCGGTTTTTTTATATAAATGTAAAAGGCTTTTGGTTTTTAACAAAAAACGAGTAAATTAAGCGGAAATGTACATGGAAACATAATGTATACTTCGTCACATAAAAAATACCTAAAATTGGCTTGGAGTTAAAATATGAGTATTCTTTCAGAATTCAGAGAGTTCGCCATTAAAGGCAACATGATGGATATGGCAATTGGTGTCATCATCGGTGGGGCATTTGGTAAAATTATTGACTCATTGGTCAAAGACGTGATCATGCCATTGATCTCTGTAATCACAGGGGGCGGTGTAGATTTCACACAAAAATTTATTGTATTGGGGGACAACCCGAATAATTTAACTTCATTGGATGCTTTACAAAAAGCAGGTGTGAATGTTTTAACCTATGGTAACTTCATCACGATCTTCTTAAACTTCCTGATTTTGGCTTGGGTTGTATTTCTGTTGGTTAAATTCCTTAATAAAATCCGTAAACCTGCTGAAGCTGCGCCTGCTGCAACACCTGAAGATATTGAATTACTCCGTGAAATTCGTGATGAATTGAAGAAACGTCCGCAAGCCTAATAAATTGGTTTGAAGTTGCAGGATTATATATTTTTAAATGGTTTTAGAAATATAAAATGATTGTAAAGAAACGAATTGAAACGGTACGATTAAGTACCGTTTTTTATGCGAGAACATAAAAAGGATGATGGCTATGGTAAAAAAAAGCATAGGGATAGTGATCACACTCATGGCTTTATCCGCTTGTTCTGAGCATCCAAAAGAACAACAGGCGGTAGAAAAGGCTCAGGCTGAACGTGCAGATCAAGCGCAAGCTGCAAGTGGTTTGACGTTTAGTGATATGCCGAATGAACAGACCACGTATGCCACCATTGAAACAGATTCAACAGATGAAAATGAAGCACTGTTACTTGCTTTGGAAACACGGTTGTTAAAGGCTAATTTTGAATTTATTGAAAAAGACAGTGGATCATCATGGTCGGAAAATGATTGTACGCTCAACAAAGTCATACAAGTAAAAGGCGAAGGAATTCGTTCATATAAAGCCGTCAGTAAAGAAAAATTAGGTGATGATCAACAGTATCGTCCAGATTTTGTCTTGTTGGTGTTTAGTTTTAAAGATGAAGCGACAGCTGAACAAAGTTTTAAAATGCTGGAATCAGCCGTTAATTCGGCAGGAGGTTACTGCAATGGTAAATCGCCTGAAAATATTGTCAGAAATGGCAATGAAATTTTTTACTTTACGACCAGAGCAGAGATGTTTAGGACGTATATTGATGATTATGCGAAGTTTATCCATGAGTTTAAACCTGAACAAAGTGATTCAAATATATAAAAGAGTTTAAATTCATGAGAATAGCTCAGATTTTTATTTTTTTGGCGAGTTTTCTAATCTATGGATGCCAAGCCCATGTTAAAGTTGATGAAAATTTTATTAAGCAGTTCAGCCCAGAAATACGCCCTCAAGTAACCTCGATGTGTGAACAATATGATTCTAATGATCAGGTTCAAGGAGTTTATTTTAGTCACTACGCATTTGGTTTATATACCTTTATTGGAATTAAAAACAACAGATTTGAAATATTAAGCTTTGATGATGTCAAGTATTCTTCTATGGATCAAGTTTCAAATATTGAATTGCAAACAGGTCAATATATAAAACGAAATGACCAAATCATTTTAAAAACGGAAAAAATGACTAAGGCAGACCCCTTGGCAAACCAAAGTGCAGATTTTGAAAACTTTATTTATTTGCGAAACTCTCAAAGTGCATTTCTAATTAAAGATATTGAGGATGTAGCCAGTTCAATGTCATGGTCACAAACGATGGGAAGTGCGCGTTCGCAATTTAAGAAGATTCATTGTCATATTCAGGATTATCATCATTATAAAGGTGATGAAGAACCATCACCATCTTATCAAGCATTGCCTAAACGCTTTAAAGCACTTGTGTTTGATCAACCTTTGCATTTGATAGTAAAGTCTGCGGAAGACATTTCAAAGTCATTAGAGCGAAATGATGATTCCGAAACAGTTATAGAGCAAACAGTTCAAATTCTAAGTGGCAATACTCAGAAGTTATTTATAAACCAGCCAATCTGTATTATTCAAGGGCAAGGTAAAGGATTGTATGGATATATCAATCAACCGAGTCAGCCCCTTACTACAGCATGGATGAGTTTTGAGCAAGGTGTAAGTACGGGAATTGCCAGACAAGGCGATATCATTTCAACTTCATACCACGAATGTAAATCTTTAAACTAAAAATCCATACGAAATTTAATTTCAACCAAATGAAAACCAAATTGACTTTTTACAGGTCCATGTAGGATATGTTCAGCCGCAGTAAATACCAATTTATCAATCACAGGAACAAGCTGTCCTTTTTTCACTTCACCTAATTCACCACCACGTTTAGCTGAATTACACGTTGAATGTTGTTTCGCAATTTTGGCAAAATCAGCGCCATCATGGATCTTCTTCTTGAGCTGCTCTGCAAGATCTTTGTGTTTGACGAGAATATGTCGAACGATTGCAGTTTTCATTTTATTTTTCCTCGTATCTTTTTAGGCGTATCTTTGATTCGCTTAAGTGGTTGGCATTGGGGGCAAAAAACACTGGCTCTTTGTCCAAGTTTTAGATTTTCCAAAGTCGTTTCACAGTTGATACACATTTCACCTGCGCGACCATATGCCAACAAAGTTTGTTGAAAATAGCCATTTTCACCCATCGCATTGCTATAATCTCGTAAAGTTGACCCACCCAAATCAATCGCTTGCTTTAGGATTCGTTTAATTTCAATCACCAAATTTTGAACTTGTAGCTTTGATAAGCTTGACGCAGGTTGGGCAGGGTGAATACCCAAATTAAATAAGCTTTCAGTTGCATAGATATTTCCTACACCAACGACGATATGGTTATCCATGATTGCAACTTTTGTGCCGACATTTTTATTTTTTAATTTTTCAAACAAATATTCAGCATTAAATTCATCACTTAAGGGTTCAGGACCTAAAGTATCAATAAGTTTGCTTTGGCTTTGTTCATTCAGCCAAATAATGCAGCCAAATCGGCGTGGATCATGATAGCGCAATTGCATATCTTCAAATTGAATGATGAGGTGATCATGCTTTCTCATTTCATCTGACTCATCACAAATTCTAAAGCTGCCTGACATCCCTAAATGCCAGAGCATTGTATGACGGTCGAACTCAGCCAAAATATATTTGGAACGACGAGTTAAACCAATGAGTTTTTGACCTTGAAGTTGCTGAATATCTTCTGGAATTGACCAACGTAAGCGAGATTCACGGACTTGGACATACATCACTTTCTGATCGATTAAGGGAACTAAGCTGGTTTTAGTTGTTTCAACTTCAGGTAATTCAGGCATGCATGTTGTCGTATTGGGATAAGAGCTCATTATTGTATGCAAGAATGGGATGGCTTTAAAGTGCGATACTGTTAGTCCTACGACTTTAGGTTGAACCCATAAGATAAATCGCAGAATGACACGTTAGCGTGTTTGATAAGCTTTTGTTAATTAAAATAAAGTTTATTGATAAAATAAAGTTTTTCGATTGATAAAAAATATCTGATAGTTATATGTAAAAAAATGTGTAAATTTCTAGTAAATAATCTCTATAAATAATTTGGATTCTCCATAGTATTTTAGGCGTGATTGTGATTTTAAAATATGATTTTTATATTAACTTTATAAGGATCAAAAGTTTGAAATTAACAAAATTATCTGTATTCATTCTGCTCCAAATTAGGCTGCCCCATGAAAAAAATTGCTTATCCTTTATTGGCAATCTCTACTTTTACCATGATGTCTGTTGCATCGGCTGAAGATGCTTTTGACCTGTATGGATCAACCATGACAGGGGACTGGAATGGTACACGTACTGAGTGGGCTGAAAAAGGGATCAAATTCGATGGTACGATTGCCATGGATGGTTCATATCTTGCTGATGGTGGTTATGATGCACATCAAGCACCAACCTTTGCGACCCAGTTTGGTCTTGGAACTACTTTGGATATGACGAAATTAGCAGGTTGGAGTGATGTTACGATTCGTGCTTTAGTCACAGCACGTCAAGGGGAAAGCACATCATTAAGAGGGATTCAGGCACCTGATGCACCACAATGGGCAAACTCTCAAGCCAACTGGGGACGAGGTAATTCAGGAAGTCGTTTGAGTGAGCTCTATATTGAGAAGAATTTTAAAGAACAAGGGCTCAGTATTCGTGTGGGTCGAATGGGTTTGGGGACTGAATTTAATACCATGGCTTGTGATTTCCAAGGTAATGCATTCTGTGCTGCACAAATGGGGAAATGGCAAGGTAAGCTTTGGTATAACACACCCGTTTCACAATGGGGCGGACGTTTGAAGTATCAAATCAATCCTGAGTTATTCGCACAAGTCGGTGTTTTTGAATACAACCCAGACAATGCTTTGGAGCGTCAAGGCTGGAACTTGGATACCAAACATGCTGATGGTGTAAATATTCTTTCTGAGGTGGTGTGGTCACCAAAGCAAGGTTTCAATGCTTTACCTGGCAGTTATCGCTTTGGTACGCTTTACAATACTGCTGACGAGGCAAAAAATCAGTACGATGTGGCTTATAAAGCAGGAACTAAGGCTGAAGATCGTACATATGGCGGCTGGATTGCCTTTGAACAGCAATTGACCTCAGTAGGTGAGGGCAAACGAGGTCTACATAGCTTTGGTAATTTTACTGTACATGATCGAACGACAACAGCGGTAAGTGATTCACAACAACTGGGTTTAAAGTACTATGGACTATTTAAAAGCCAATCCAACGATATTCTAGGCTTAGCCGTCAATAGAGTACATTTGAACGATCGTTATACGGATTATGTGAATAATAGTCGCTTAGGCACAAATTTAAGACAGCTGAATGAAGATGCAGAGTATAATGTTGAGTTAAATTACTCATATTACCCTGCCAAATGGTTCATGCTTCGTCCTTTAGTGCAGTATGTGGTGCATCCTGGTGCAACCAATCAGGTCGACAATGCATTGGTCATTGGCTTGGGGTCTAAAATTATTTTCTAAAATTATTTTCTGCAATCACCCGAGGAAACCTAGATGCAAAGAGTGAAACATTTAAAAATTAATACCACACTACTTTGTTTAACAGTCTGTATTTCCCAGAACATCTATGCTGAATCGGAATCTCAGGATTCCACTCAGCAACTCCCCACCATTAAAGTTGAAGCAACACGCTCAGACACGAGCATACTCAATACGCCTGCATCTGTTTATCGTATAGACCAACAACAAAATCAAAATAATATGGGAGTGAACCTCACTGAAACTCTCAAAGGCATTCCGGGCTTACAGCTCAATAACCGTGAAAATTATGCGCAAGATTTACAACTGTCTATGCGAGGCTTCGGTGCACGTTCAACCTTTGGTGTCCGTGGTATCCGTTTGTATGTGGATGGTATTCCTGCAACCATGCCCGATGGACAAGGTCAGACGTCAAATATTGATTTAAGCAGTTTGGATCATATTGAAGTACTGGGTGGACCTTTTTCATCACTCTATGGAAATTCTTCAGGTGGGACGATTCTAACTACGACAAAAGAGGGAACAGGGCGCGATTCGATTGAGTTAGGATACTCAGGTGGAAGTAACAATAAAGGGCGTGCTGATATTGTTTTACAAGGTGGTGCCGATAAAGCCAATGAGCCAAGTTATGTGATTAGTTCTTCGTATTTTGATACTGATGGCTATCGTGATCATAGTGCAGCAAGAAAAACCTTGAGTAATGCTAAACTCACTTGGGATTTAGATGACGGCTCAAAAATTAATTGGATCACCAATTATGTAAATATTCATGCGGATGATCCACAAGGTCTGACCCGAGACAAATGGAAGCAAAATCCTAAACAGGTCACTGACAATAAAAATGAATTTAATGTCCGCAAAGATATTAATCAGACACAAACAGGTGTTAATTGGACCAAGCCCATCAACGACCAAAATGAAATTTATTCGATGGTTTATTTAGGTCATCGAGAGGTTACACAATATCAATCTATTCCAAAGTGTGTTTTCACAGATTCAACAAATACTATTTGCAAACCAAATACAGTTCAGTTAAATCCTCGCCATGCAGGTGGTGTTATTGATTTCTCTAGAGATTTTTATGGTACAGATTTACGTTGGACAGGTAAAGAGCTTTTGCCGAACACGCGTATCAGTTTAGGGCTTGCTTATGATGCTATGAATGAAGATCGCCAAGGATATGAAAACTATATTTTAGATAATAATAAAAAACCCCATTATGGGATAAAAGGTAATTTACGTCGTGATGAACGAAATACTTTATGGAATTTAGATCCGTATCTTCAGGTGTCTTGGCAATTTTTACCAACTGTACGGCTAGATACAGGATTGCGTTATAGCAATGTTCATTATGAATCTAAAGATCATTACGTTAAATATGATGCCGATCCTAAGAAAAATAATGGCGACGATAGTGGGCAAACAGATTATAACAAACTACTTCCATCAGCTGCTTTGACATGGGAAATTACGCCTGAGATTAGCAGTTATCTCAGCTATGCCAAAGGATTTGAAACACCAACTTTCACTGAAATGGCTTATCCAACCAGTGGAACTTCAGGGATTAACTTTGCACTGAAACCTTCGACCAATGATAACTATGAATTGGGTTTAAAGGCACAAAATCAATTGGGTAATTTCACGGCTGCAGTTTTTCAAAGCAATACACGAGATGATATTGTCGCAGGAGTTGCTAATAATGGACGTAATACATTTCGAAACGCAGATAAAACTATACGCCAAGGGGTAGAGTTATCATGGAATAATAAGCTTTGGAAAGCGCTAACAGCTCAAGCATCTTTTAGTTATTTGGATGCCAAATTTGATTCAGATATTCCCGAAATTTTAAATGAAAAAAATGAAACTATTGCACCAGCAATTTCTAAAGATAATTACATTCCCGGTATTGCTAAAAATCAAGCCTTTATTGGACTTGGTTGGCTTCCAGAAAGTGGTTTAAATGCTGGGGTCGATGTTCGTTATATGGATAAAATCTATGTTGACGATCTCAATACAGATACTGCACCAAGTTATACAGTCACCAGCCTAAATGTCGGTTATATCTGGAAAAACAAAGATTGGAAAGTCCGTAGTTTTGCTCGAGTCGATAATCTATTCGACAAAAACTATGTGGGTTCAGTCATTGTAAATGATGGTAATGGGCGATTCTTTGAACCTGCAGATGGTATTAACTGGAGTGCCGGTTTGAGTGTCACCAAACAATTTTAATTCGCTGGGAAAGTAATTTATGTCTGCTCAACCGAAGTTATTTGAATCCATTCAATTTGGCTCGCTCGCACTGAGCAATAAAATAATTATTGCACCAATGTGTCAATATTCTGCAACTGATCAAGGTGAAATCACGTATTGGCATGAACAGCAATGGGCAAATTATGCTTTGTCAGGTGCAAGCTTGTGTATTGTTGAAGCGACTGCGGTTCAAGCAGAAGGACGTATCAGCTATGCAGACCTTGGTTTGTGGAATGATATTCAACGAGATCAAATAAAGGCTTTATTGAATAAAGTAAAAACGATAGCGCCAACGCCTTTTGGCGTACAACTTGCACATGCAGGTCGTAAAGCCTCAACGGATAAACCATGGTTGGGGAAAGGGCAAATTGCAGCAGATCATGCGCATGGTTGGCAGACAGTTTCTGCCAGTGATATTGCATTCAACATTGAAGATGTTGCACCACACGCATTAACGCTTGATGAAATACAAATCATCATTGGTGATTTTGCTCAGGCTGCAATCCGTGCTGTTGAGGCAGGTTTTTCATTGATTGAAATCCACGCAGCCCATGGCTATTTGCTACATCAATTTATGTCGCCATTGTCGAATTATCGTACGGATCAATATGGTGGCAGTTTTGAAAATCGTATTCGCTTAACTTTAGAGGTTTTTCAAGCCATTCGAAATGCAGTGCCTGCCAATTATCCTATAGGTGTACGCCTTTCAGCAACGGACTGGATGGATGCTGAAAATGGTTGGAACATTGAGTCGAGTATTGGTTTATCAAAAGCCTTGGCGCAGTTGGGAGCGGTCTATATCCATGTATCCTCAGGCGGCTTACATGCTCAACAAAACATCAAGATTGGTGCAAACTATCAAGTGCCATTTGCCAATGCAATTAAACAACAAGTGAATATTCCAGTAATTGCGGTCGGGTTGATTACCGAGGCTGAACAGGCTGAACAGATTCTTCAGCAGGGTGAGGCAGATGCAATTGCATTGGCAAGAGCAATCTTGTATGACCCACGTTGGCCATGGCATGCTGCAGCGAAACTGGGCGCTCACATTTCGATTGCACCTCAGTATTTACGTTGTCAGCCTCATGGAATAAAGGATTTGTTTTCAGCATACTGATGACATTACAGTTTTGTGTAATCTATTATTCTTTTAAAGTATTTATATTCATCATAGATATATTCTAGGATATATCTTTATTTACAAGTTCTGGAAAAGGAACGGTTTAAATGATTTTTTCGGTAATTTTTCCAGTATTTTTCTTGTTATTTTTGGGTTTTATCTCTGTTAAAATCCAATTAATTAGCAAAGCACAAATCTTAGCCTTGAGTGCTTTTGTGATCAAAATCGCTTTACCTGCTTTGCTCCTTCATGCCTTAGCTTCAAAAGATCTGCATGAAATTTGGTATCCTGAATACTTCTTTGTCTATGCCAGTGTCACTTTTGCCTTATTTATTCTGGCTTTCTTCATAGGGCAGAAAATTTTTAAAAATCATTTTACCCATGCCTCAGTATTTTCATTGGGGGCTTCCATGTCCAATACAGGACTATTGGGTGCTGCAATTTTAACTTTGCTCATGGGCAGTGAGGCCATGATTTACATCTCTTTGGTGGTCATCATCGAAAGTGTTTTTCTCGTGCCATTAATGCTGACTTTGGCTGAAATTGGACGCCAACGACAAGCCAATTTAGTCGCTATCTTAAAAATAACTTTTATAACCTTACTAAAAAATCCGCTATTTCTATCGGTAATGATTGGCATGAGTTGCGCAGTTTTCAATATACAGATTCCACATCTGTTAGATTCAGTTTTTGCTATGCTTGGGCAAACAGCTTCGCCACTGGCACTCTTTATTATTGGCGGGGGAATGGTGGGGCTCACTATTCAATCCTTTAATCTGCAAACCATTTATCTTGTGGTCTCAAAAAATATTTGTATGCCGATCTTGGTCTATTTGGGTTTTACCCATTTTACAGACTTAGATCAAAAAATGATTTATGCAGGTACATTAATTGCAGCTTTGCCGATGCCTTCGATCTTTGGAATTTTTGGACAGATTTATGGTTTGAATGAAAAAGCACTGACGCCGTTGATGATCAGTACATTTTTGAGTTTTATGGTTGTGAGTGTTTTGATCGGTGTATGGTGGTAAAGCACACATAAGCGTGTGCTTTACACTTTGGCAGATTATTTTTTCGGAGCAGCAGCTTTTGCTGGCGCTTTAGCTTTCTCAGCAATTAACTTATTGACCACTTCTAGGGATTCTTTCGCTTTAGGCACATTATTTTTTGCTAACTCAGCGAAAATCTTTTGCGCTTCAGGTAAGTTTTGATCAATGATATTGCCGTTGGTCAGCATATTTCCTACAGCCATTAATGCAGGAATATAGCCTTTCTTGGCTAAGTTTTGAATTTCATTGAGACCTTGATTCACCGTGGCTGCATTTTTCTTTTTTAAACCATCTGTAATGTCATAGAGGGCTTTGGCATGAATCGCAGGTGCAAAATCTTTTTTCACTAAAGGATCAAGTTTTTGTAAACCCAACTTGTCTGATGCAGGCGTACCCTCTGCAAATAATAAAACAGCCAATTCTACAGTCGCGTCATCAAAACCTTGAGATGATGATTTCTCTAAGTATTCACGAACTTTCTTTTCATCTTTGCTTAAACCTAACTGTCCTACAGCATAGCTTTGAGCCAACACATAACTTGCCACTGGATAGCCTTTTGCTGAAGCATCCTGATAATATTTCAATGCTTTTTTATCATCTTTGGCAGTACCTTGCCCAGTTTGGGTTAAATAGCCTAAGTTATATAAGGCTTGCGCATTGCCTGTTTTAGCGAGGCGATCTAATTCTTGATAGGCTGCTGGGTAATTTTTTGCTTGAATGAGTTCTTGTGCCTTCGCAAAAGCAGGATCAACATTACTTTTAGGCGCATCAGCAGCAAATGCTGAAATACTAGATAAACTCAAAAGTGCTGCAATAAGTGTTTTTTTCATTTTGAAACTGTACCTGATTTTAATTTCAACATAATTCCATTTATGGTGTCAGAATGGATTGATGACATTTTTAATCATAATTTGAAAATTAATAATGTAAACATACCAATTGTATTTGTTGGTGCATTTATGTTTTAGATTTTTTGTAGATAAGCATAAATTAAGCATGTTTTAAAGTTATTCTTGCAGAAGAAATGAAAATCATTGCTTCTGCTTTTCGAAAAAATTATTTAACTGCTTTTAACAATAACTCAATTTCACCTGCATCACGTGCACCTGAAATACGTGTTCCATCTTGTAAGAAGAAAGTTGGCGTACCATCTACATTAAGCGTTTTAGCCAAAGCGATATTCTTTTCTACAGGGGTGGTGCAAGATTTGGTTGAACTTGGTTGTTTTTTATCAAGGGTATAATCTTGCCATGCTTGGTATGGGTTTTTAGCGCACCAAATTTGTTGCGAGACATTTTCAGCGTTAGGATGTAAACGTGTGATTGGGTATAAGAATAAATAAATCGTCACGTTGTCGACATTTTTTAATTCTTTTTCAAGATGTTGGCAATAAGGACAATCGGGATCACTAAACACATAAATGGTACGTTCACCTTTGCCTTTGACATGCTTAATGGCTTGTTTTAAGGGTAATGCTTTGACATCAATACTTTTTAAAACCTGTTCACGTTCAGCAGTTAGATTCTTCTGTTCTTTTAAATCAATTAAATTACCGACAAAGAAATATTTCGCTTCTTCATTGGTATAGACAATACGCCCCCCCATATAAACTTCATAAACATCTTTGATCGGCGAGTTCTGTACCGATTTCACTTCAATTTCAGGATATTTAGTTTTTAAGTTTTGTTCTAATGTTTTGATGTCCGCATGTGCCGAAGTAAAGCTAAAAATACTTAAACTGAGAAGAGATAACCAAATTTTCATGATAAAACTCGAAATAATAATATCGATATTGTGCACTCAATGGTACTCAAAAATATATTGAGATCATGTAATTGAGATTAAAAAATCTCACTCAAACCTGTTGTTCATTTTTTCAAAATGCTGTGAATACCATGTTGTGCCAATTGCTGTTGTAATTGTTCAATATACTGATTTAATTCTGCTTGAGAATCTACATTTAAACTCAACTTTGAACTAAAGTTGAAGTTCATTGAGCGTTTGCCATTGCGTTGTACAATTCGAAAATGACCAATATAGCCTTTTGCACCTGTTGTTCTGCTTATACTAAATTCCACCTGTTGAATCTGCGTTATAGGATAAGCAGTCAGCATTAAATTGCTGACAATCAATTTATGATTTCGAATGTAAAATGGGGCAAAATTTAAATTAAACCTTTTAAATAACCAAATCAAAGCACTGAAAATAACAACAAAGATGAAGGGAGCTATAAAACCCCAATATTTGTCCGAGCGGTTCTCTGTCTTCGCCTCAACCAAAGTTGTGTGTTTGGCTTCAACCATCTTCTGTTCATCAATCCACTGACGAATATCGTCTGTACGTGGTTGAGTTTTTAGTAAACTTTGAATGGTTTGCGGGTCACGAATATGATAAACCGTGGCTCGAATCAGTTGGCTGTCACCAAGCTGGTCAAAATAATAAAAAGCATTGCCATTTTTCCATACGCTACCGCTGTTGTAATTCACATTTCCCAGTTGTTGCCAAGTCGAAACCTGTGGCTCATCTAATTTTAAAATACGCGTTACTCTGGAGGAAGATGAACCTTTGCTACTTCGATATTCACGGGCTTGTAAGTAGAGAAGTTGCTGACCATTCGAAAAAATTGCAGGCGCAATTTCTTTAAAGGATTGCCCTAAAAATGGATTATCCCCAGCACGTACCATTTTTTCTTTATTTACATCAAAATAATAGATGCCAGTGTCGTTATAAAATAACGCATGATTGCTGTGGTCACCATATTTGCTGAGCAGATGATAAGGTGCAAATTGTGGATCAAAGGCAAATTGATTGACATAAACCATGCCATCAATCGGATTGAATAAATAGCTTTGATTGTTTGAGTTCTCTATATCAAGGGTATAAAGCTTTTGATTGTCCTTTAATCTAAGTCGTGTGTTATTGAAGTATACGTTCGTACCATCTGCCCTAAAAATATGATTTTCTTCGCCAGAGACTAAGCGTAATTGATGAGAGTGAGCATCTGGAAGTAATTTTCCACGATAATAGGTCAATATTCCGTTACTGGCTGTATCAATGTCTGCATTGACTAGATACGGTTGATCACCTTGTTCTAGTTTAAAATAAGGATAAAGATAACTTTGTGGTTTTGAACCAATGCCAAAATTTTGTAGTATGATTTGAAAAACTTCTTGAATCACAGATAAATTTTCATTTCGCTCAGTCATCGGTGAACAATACCAAGTCTCTTTTCCATCTGTGAAATAACTGTTGCCGATAGTCTTCAGTTTTTGCGGTTGTACACCTTTTAAAAGGATGTTGCCACAGTAGACATTTTTTTGATCTGCGCCAAGTTGTCGATATTGGTAATGGTCATTTGGCAAATAAAATGTTTTCGCATCTGCTTCGGGAATGAGGTAATCGCCATTACTCGGTACTGAAGCATAAATTTGGTTGTTATATTTTTCAAATACTCCCATTTTCTCGCTGGTTGCATCAAAAGGTATGGTATTTGAATCTGGACCTGAACATCTAAATAAAAAGCTCAAGCTCAACAGAAGCCCCAAAGCTGTTAAGAGGAGAGTAATGGTTCGAAGGATAGAACAAACATTGAATGAATTCTGCATTATTCGCTTTATTTTTTAATTGTGATCAGTCCTCATGACAAGATCATTCTAATTTATTTTTTACCTATTCAGTAGCGAATTTAGTAGAGAATTGTGCAGATTGCTTGTAGCACTATATTTTCATTTAAGGCAAATAAGGCAACATGCTCTCTTTCAAAAGCTCGATTAATGCTTCATCCATGTAGGGATATTCATCCGGAATGTCCAAAACAATCACTTTTTTGTGTTGTAGTGGTTGAGGGAATTTTTCTTTGATGTTTTGTTTGTGCTTTTGTTCCATCACAAAAATCATATCTGCCCAAGCGATATCTTTGAGAGAGATCGTATGTTTGGCATGTTTGCTTGTTCCAGCAGAACGAGTGGCAATGCCATAGCCCACTGCAAAGATACGCTCAGCAGTGGGACTACGCCATTGATTACGACTACATATAAAAAGGCTGTTCAATCAGCGATCATCCAAAACTCATATTGTGCTTGTTTTCGTCTTTTTGCCGAGGAAACACGCGGGTATTCAATCCCAAGTTGTTTGGAGCGAGATCTTTTGAGTGATCTATTCCAAAGCATTTTCCAGTCTTTTTCAGGTTTCCACAGGGTTGAGGTATGTCTACAATCTCGACCACGATGTAAAAAATTGACTTTACGTCTCCATGCGCGGTTTCTGTTTATATCGTTTGCAAATAATTGTGATGTAATGTCCATAGGATAAAACTCATGAGTTGATCGGGTTCAGCAGCCGCGATAACACATGATGGAATCATTTTATAAGTATTTATTGATCCAGACAAGTTGTAAGTATGTGCTGATCAGCACTTTGAACAGACTTAAATGAATTGAAACGTTATAATTGTCATTCAATTAGATTGATGAGAAAACCATGTTTATTAAAGCGATTAAGCGTAATTATGACAAAATTAGTCAGGACGAAAGTATTGCTGACGAAGACAAGATTGATGCGCTACTGATCAAGTTAGGTGGTGAGTTTCTTGTGAGTCAAGATGATCGTGTCTATTGCTTTGAAAAAGACGGTTTAACTGCAAAATTTGATGCAAAACATGCCCGTGCTTTTCATTTTAAGGAATATGTCTGCAAGGACATGAATAAACTGTTTCATGGTTTTTAAATAGAATTTAGCCGCTCAGGCTTAACGGTTACCAAGAGCCTGATGCGCCTCCACCCCCTGAACTACCTCCAGAACTTCTACTGCTACCCGATGATGAACTGGAGCTAGAGGAAGATGAGCTATTGCTCGATGAACTTGAGGAAGAGCTTGAATAGGATGATGAACGTGAAAAGGTTGAAGGTGTTTCTTTAAACCATTCCTGATATTCAGCAGGATAATAATGTTGATAAGGCTTGGCTATCGAATAAATGAGTGTCCAGATCAAAAGCAAGATGAATGGACAGAAAATAAAAAACATCAATACGGGAATCCAACTGTTTGGCAGAAGAAATGCCAATATAATTGGAATGCCGATCAATAAAACAGCATATTTCTTTGGAATCTTTTCAGGTAAAGTCGATAATTTCATCAGTTTATAGATATTTTGATAATGATTAAATTTAGCGACTAGCCAAAGGACGAAAACGTACAAGCCAAAAAGCAAAAAGAAATTTAGTCCTGTAACAATCCAACAAAATAGATGGTGAATAGGCAAAAATACGATTAAAAATAAAGGAATTCCTTTGATTCGAATTTGCTGTTCTTTAAGCGTTTGATAAATTGGCGAAAAATAGATGACTAAAATACAACTCACCATAATATTCCAAATAAAAACAATGAAATAGTTGATGAAGTGCTTTGAGGGTTGGTCTAAGTGTATGACATACGGACTTTCTTGCTGTGGCGTAGCATAATGATATGTGCTTTGCGGTGTCGTATCAGGAGTAGATTTTTGTTCAACGTCGTGAAGTTTGGGTATGTCTATGGTTAAGTTAGGTAATTGACCAAGTTCATTCTGTGCGAGTGCGATACCTGTATAGTATTCATCATTTTTAAAATGCGGTGCGAGAGTATTTCGAATAATACGGCCAGATTGTATATCTGTTAGATCCCCCTCTAAACCATAGCCAACCTCAATTCGCATTTTTCGATCATCTTTGGCGATCAGTAACAACACACCATTATCTTGTTGAGCATTACCAATTTTGATGGTGTTCAAAATATCATTTGCCACATGCTCGATTGAATCGTCGTCTAAAATGGAAATGATTAGGGTCTGTGGACAATTCGTCTATGTTTGCGACTAGGTGTGTTTTTTAGGCGATTCTAGCCGCGAAATACGAAATTTAGTCATTCTAAATAATGAGAAACACTGTTTCGCAAGGGAACGACGAAGCGCCAAAAAACATGCTAGTCCCCGCTACGCCTTGCGCTGCAAACAAAGCAGTGCTTTGTTCTTGCTCAGGGTTGTGGCTAAAATTATCTCAGGCTACGTTATGAAACTTGAAAATAGTCTCGCTATTCTCTTCATTTCCTTGCGGAGTATACTCCTCATGCCTGCTCAATTTTAACCTACAACGCAAGCCATTTATGAAATGTCCACAGACCCTTATATCTTAAGGTCGATATTTTTTTGTTTAAAAATAACTTCGTTGTTCTGTTTGAGCTTTTCAATCTCAGCGGTAGTCAATGTCTGTGTGGTATCTAAAATATGGTCTTTCTTTAATTCTTCTAGAATTTGTGGTGATAGGGCATGACAGGTAATACTGAGTAATAGACTCAGTGTTAAGAGCATGAACTGTTGATAAATTACTTTGTTGAATAGATACATCTTTTATAGTTTTTAAGTTGTTGAACTCATTCTAAATGTTGAGGAGTGAGAGTGAAACAATTTTTACAAATGAATGAAGAGTCCATTTGAATCTTCTCAAAAGCATTTGATTATGTATTCATCATTTAAATTGTATAATATCAAAAAAGAAGTTGTTTCTTCATAAGATGAACTGAGAAGTATCAAAAATGAACAAAATACTGTCAATCTTATTATTATGTTTAATTTGTCCAATGACAGTTTTAGCTCAACAGCCAAAGCTAGTACCACATCAAATCAATTTGAAAAATGGAAAGCGCTTTTCTTTAAATTTACCGGCAAATTTTGAAATTATTCCTGCTGCTGAGGGCTTAAAACGAGTCCGCTTTTTTACAAAAGCCCCTGATGGGAGAATGTTTGTCACCGATATGCATGATTTGTCTGATAATAAAAAAGGCATCATCTATATTTTGGATCAATGGAATGCTGAAACAGGTCGATTTGGCAAAATAATTCCTTATATGACTGGTTTGAAAAATCCAAATTCGATTCAGTTTTATACAGATGATACAGGGCAAGATTGGTTATATTTAGCTGAAACTGACCAACTCACTCGACGTAAGTTTACCCAAGGTGAAACCAAACCCACGGCTAAAGCTGAAGTTTTAGCTACTTTTCCAGACTATGGCTTAAGCTACAAATATGGTGGTTGGCATCTAACACGGACAATTGCTGTAGGGGGCAATGGAAAAATTTATGTTTCAGTTGGCTCTAGTTGCAATACATGTGTTGAAAAAGAAAAAGTTCGAGCAACAGTTTTAGAAATGAACCCAGATGGTTCTGAACAAAAGATTTTTGCCCAAGGTTTACGTAATGCAGTGGGTTTAAAATGGATAGGTAAAGTTTTATTTGCCACCAATCAGGGGGCAGACCATTTAGGTAAAAATAAGCCTGATGAAACTTTTTATGCCCTTAAACGTGATGCTGATTATGGTTGGCCTTCATGCTATTCGTCGAATGGTAAAATTTTTGCTGATGCAAAATTCAAACGTTCAAGTGGCTGTAAAAATGTATTAACACCTTACGCCTATTTCCCTACGCATTCATCTGCACTTGGCTTTGATTATTTTGATCATCCTAATACGGATGACAGTATCAAAAATTCTTTTTTGGTCGCTTTACATGGTTCTACAGATGCCTCAATTGGTCATGGCTACAAAATTGCGATTATGCGTAAAGGGCAAAAACTTGAGACTTTCATGGATGGTTTTTTAGTGGGAAAAAATGTCTATGGTCGACCTGCTGATATTTATCGAGTTGATGAAAATTCATTTTATTTCTCCGATGACAAAGGCGGTGTAATTTATTATGTGAGGAGGAAATAATCTTCCTCCATCACATGTTAAGGACCTTGACACTTACCATGAACCTGATGCACCACCACCACCTGAACTGCCGCCTGAATCTCGTTCATCATTGGATGATGAACTGTTGCTGGAGGATGAACTGCTACTTGAAGATGAATCTTGATGACTATCAAAGGATGAATGATGATTTGAGGAGTAATTATTGTCTGAATTGGAGTTTTTCCGTAGTGCCTGAACTCTTTCAAAAGCCTCCTCGCGTGCCTGTTGTCGCTCTTTTTCTCTGAGATATTGATTGTAGTAAGTTGTTAAATATTGATTTTCATTGCGATGTTTGAAGCGATACAAAAACTGTAGATAACGTAAAAAGATTAAAATTAAGCAGATAGTTAAACATTTCAACAGAAAAACTGCAGTTGCAGGGATGAAATCAACTAGATAGAAAATACCTAATCCAAAGATTGAAAAAATTTGAAGCGGCAGGCTATACAAAATGCATTTCAACATTTTATGGCTTTGATCTTTAGGTATGAAGACTGCAATTAAAAATGGTGCGTATACTGGAATAAGCGCACTCAAAAAGAAGCCTAAATTAGCAAGATTTAAATAAGAAAAAATCAATAGATGAATAAATATCTCTACCACAAAAAAAGCGACAAAGGCTGCTAATCCGCCTCCAGTCCCCAGTTTGACAACCAATTTGGTATAAACCCAATACATTGGAATACAAAGCAAAATAGAAAGAAACAGGTAACCATAAAAGCTGAGATTGAAAACAATTTCTGGGTGTTTTGTGGTGACCTCTCTCAATGAAATATTTTGATTGAAAAGCGTTTTCTGGGTTTGAGAAAGACCTTGATAATAATCATTATTTTTAAAATTTGGTGCAAGGGTATTTCGAATCATTCGCCCCATTTGCACATCTGTCAAATCACCTTCTAGACCATAGCCAACTTCAAAGCGCATTTTTCGGTCATCTTTAGACACGACAAGCAACATGCCATTATTAAGTTCTGAATTGCCTATTTTAATTTGATTAAAGACTTGTTCAGCATATTGTTCTATTGATGTATCTCCAATCGTAGGGATCATTAATATTTTCAAATCAATATTTTTCTGCTGATAAAGCTGTCTATTTTGATTTTTTAATGCTTCGATTTGATTGTTGTCTAGGGTAGAAGTCGTATCAACAATATGCTGTTGTTTGAGTTGCTGTAACAGTTCAGGCGATAGCGCATGACTACAGATACTTAAGATACTGACTAGAAGTAATACGATGATTCTTTGAGATGTCATGGTTTGAAGGTATCTATTCATTTTGTTGTATTAAAATTGAGATTAATCTCATTCAGTTTATTCAATGATCAATATATTTCGATAATTGAAGTAGGGGGGAAATTGTTTAAGCTAAATTTTTTTCTATGGATACATATCTAACCTCTGAAAGGTGATAATGAAATATTTTGTGCCTTAGCTAAATTTAAAAAACGTAAGAAAATAAAAAATTCTATTAAATTAATACCAATACGCCAAAATTGTTCGTTAAAAATTCTTAGCGTTGTATTGTAGAAGACGAATACATCAAATCCAGCTCCATTTGCACCAAAGCCAGTTTCGAAATAAATAAACAAACCTGAGGTAATTTTGGGAATATAGGCAATCAAAGGTGTATAAAATGCTGGAATTAAACTTAAAGAAATCCAAAACAAGATTTTTAAACCTGTTTGTCTTTTGTCCCAATATTGAAGTGCACCAAACAACATAAAAACCAGTTGAATGTAAATTAAGACATATAAGATGAATACTAAAATATGAAAGGTATTGGTAAAGAGTTGATAGGTAATCAAGCCCAATCCAATGATGGCAGAAATACCATAATATAAAGCGATAAGTTTGTATTTAGGATCGTTAAATTCTAAATTATTCATTTTCATTTTTCCTCTAATGGAATTTGTGTGTTATTTAATATTTTTCTAAATCGATAAAACATAAAAATTTCAATAAAATTAAGACCAAACCCCCAAGGACTATCACCATTTAAGGTAATGGTCGTGTTGTACCCTGCGTGTAGTTTTAAGGTAGAAAAAAATGATGTATCTGTCCATTCAACGAAAAATCCAAATATGATGGCAATATTGGGGATATATAAAAATAACGGTGTGCTTAATAAGAAAATTAAACTAAAACTGATCCATTTTAATATTTTAAGTCCTATAATATTCAATTGCCAATATTGATAAGCAGCGTAGAGTGTAATGATCAGTTGAGTCAACATCAATCCATAAATCATTCTGGAGAATAAGTTGATGTTATTAAAATCAATGAGATAAATTAATATACATATCGCAAAAATTGAAAATCCACCATAATATAAGGCAATAAATTTATGTTTGGAGTCCTGGAAACTCTGATTCATAGTTATAAAAAAGATAAATTAATATAATCATTTTTATCATTTTATAATAAATTAAAAGATTTTTTAAGTGTGATTTTAATGAAATAGCATAAAGATAACGTTATCAACGCTATCTTTATATAAAAATTAAATACTTACTGTGGTCTAGCAACATCACCACTCAAATGCTCAGGTAGAGCTAAAACAGTCACGCCCAACTCTTCTAGAGCATCAGGACGGGCAACCACAAGTGCAATATAGCCATTTTCAAAAGCTGCACTGTTCACGACTTGAACGCCCTTATTTAGTTGTTCAGCAGGAGCAGGGACTTCACCAGTACCCTGAATAAGATGTAACCAAGCCTTAGGTTTTGCTTTAAACCAAAGACGCGCAATTACTTCCTGACCAAGATAACAGCCTTTGTCATAATTGATACCTTCACGTTGATGTAGGCGTAATTCTTGAGGTTGAAACAAACCGTCAGTCACTTTATTAATATAGGCTTGACCATTTTGAATTGCTGAAATTTCCCACGCTGCAATATCAGTTTCAATGGCAGAAAAGTCAGTTGTAGAACCATTGAGTATTGGAAAAACATGCCCAACCAACTCAAGTTTCATTTTAGAAAAAGCACCATATTTTTTGATGTGCTGAGCAAATTCTTCAGCTTGATCTTGCGTGGTCACAATTTCTAAATGTTCAGGATTAATCTTTTTTAACCACAAGCCAAAATGAATTCGACCTTTCAAATCGCAGATAGCCGTATATTGACTAATATTTTCAGCTAAATTTTCAACATTTACAGTAACTTGACCTTGTAAGAACTTGACCGCATCAACACCGATTAAGGTAAAAGAGGAGAAAGCTAGATCGCTCATGAATTGCTCGCTTGTCTTAAATCTAATACTAAAGAATTAATCTTATTTTCCGCTATTTTTCAAAAAAAAGCAGTTTTAGTGCAAATATTTTAATGAAGTTGTTACTAAATATTTCTAAAACCCCTGTTTTTATATCTAAGCTTATGAAATATAAACGATTTGGGAAATGGGTTTTCGACAGTGTACTATGCCAAGCATTAGACACGCAGTACAAAACGATGCAAGAGGCACAAACGCAATGAATAAAAATTATCGTAAACCCCTGCAAGGTACCCAGCTCGAATACTTCGATGTGCGTCAAGCCGTAGAAGACATCCAGCAAGGCGCATATGCAAAACTTCCATACACATCAAAAGTATTGGCGGAGCAATTAGTACGTCGTTGTGATCCAGCCATTCTTGAACAGTCACTCAAAGAATTAATCCATCGTAAGCAAGATCACGATTTCCCATGGTATCCCGCACGTGTCGTGTGTCATGACATTCTTGGACAAACAGCATTGGTAGACCTTGCCGGTTTACGTGATGCGATTGCAGACCAAGGTGGTGATCCAGCAAAAGTGAATCCTGTCGTTCCAACCCAGTTGATTGTTGACCACTCTTTGGCAGTGGAATACGGTGGTTTTGACCCAGATGCTTTTGAGAAAAACCGTGCTGTAGAGGATCGTCGTAACGAAGACCGTTTTCACTTTATCGAGTGGACCAAAACTGCGTTTGAAAATGTCGATGTTATCCCAGCAGGTAACGGCATCATGCATCAAATCAACTTGGAGAAAATGTCTCCAGTGATTCAAAATCGTGAAGGTCTTGCTTTTCCTGATACCTGTGTCGGTACCGATTCACATACACCGCATACCGATGCACTCGGCGTAATTTCTGTAGGTGTTGGTGGTTTGGAAGCCGAAAATGTCATGCTTGGTCGTGCATCTTGGATGCGTTTACCTGACATTATTGGTGTTGAGCTGGTTGGGCAACGCAAAGCAGGCATTACGGCAACAGATATCGTTTTAGCGTTAACTGAGTTTTTGCGTAAAGAGCGTGTAGTTGGCGCTTATTTAGAATTTTTTGGTGAAGGTGCGGACAGTATGTCTGTTGGAGATCGTGCAACGATTTCAAACATGACACCTGAGTATGGTGCAACTGCAGCAATGTTCTACATTGACCAGAACACCATTGATTATTTAACGCTGACAGGTCGTGAAGCGGATCAAATCAAATTGGTTGAAACCTATGCCAAAGAAATCGGTCTTTGGGCATCGGATATGAAACAAGCGGAATATCCACGTGTACTGCGTTTTGATCTTTCTACTGTAACACGTAATATTGCAGGTCCATCGAACCCACATGCCCGTGTATCTACAGCAGACCTCAAAGAAAAAGGGATTGCAGGTGTTGTTGAAAACCGTACTGATGGCTTAATGCCAGATGGTGCAATCATTATTGCTGCGATTACGTCCTGTACCAATACTTCTAATCCACGTAATACGGTTGCCGCAGGTTTATTGGCACGTAAAGCAAATGAATTGGGTTTAACACGTAAACCATGGGTGAAATCATCATTTGCACCAGGTTCTAAAGCAGCAGCTTTATACCTTGAAGAAGCAGGTGTAATGGATGATTTAGAGAAACTGGGCTTTGGGATCGTGGCATATGCATGTACGACCTGTAATGGTATGTCAGGTGCTTTAGATCCAAAGATTCAGCAAGAAATTATCGATCGTGATTTATATGCGACTGCGGTACTTTCTGGTAACCGTAACTTTGATGGTCGTATTCACCCTTATGCTAAACAAGCATTCTTGGCTTCACCACCATTGGTTGTGGCTTATGCAATTGCAGGTACAATTCGTTTTGATATCGAAACCGATGCATTGGGGAATGATCAAGATGGCAATCCAATTTATTTAAAAGACATTTGGCCATCGGATGCTGAAATCGATGCTTTAGTGAAAGAGTCAGTAAAACCTGAGCAGTTCCGCAAAGTCTACATTCCAATGTTCGACTTAGGTGTGGCTGAAAAGTCTGAAAGTCCACTATATGATTGGCGTCCGCAAAGTACTTATATTCGCCGTCCACCATATTGGGAAGGTGCGCTTGCTGCGCCACGAACACTATCGAATATGCGCCCACTGGCAATTTTACCTGACAACATTACCACGGATCATTTATCGCCATCGAATGCGATCATGATGGATTCTGCTGCGGGTGAGTACCTGCATAAAATGGGTGTACCTGAAGAAGATTTTAACTCTTATGCAACGCATCGTGGTGATCATTTGACTGCGCAACGTGCAACATTTGCCAATCCAAAATTGTTTAATGAAATGGTGGTTCGTTCTGACGGTACGATTAAACAGGGTTCTAAAGCACGTGTTGAACCTGAAGGCGAAGTGATGCGTATGTGGGAAGCGATTGAGACTTATATGAATCGTAAGCAACCACTGATCATCATTGCAGGTAAAGATTATGGTCAAGGCTCAAGCCGTGACTGGGCTGCAAAAGGTGTTCGTCTTGCTGGGGTTGAAGCGATTGTTGCTGAAGGTTTTGAGCGTATTCACCGTACCAATCTTGTGGGTATGGGTGTTTTACCACTTGAGTTTAAAGCAGGTACAGATCGTAAAACTTTAAAGCTTGATGGTACTGAGCTTTATAGTGTGATTGGTAATATTGCACCACGCACAGATTTAACTTTGGTGATTGAGCGTGCAACGGCTGACGGTAAGAGTGAAATCATTGAAGTTCCTGTAACTTGTCGTCTGGATACTGAAGAAGAAGTACATGTGTATGAGGCGGGTGGTGTTTTACAACGCTTTGCACAGGATTTCTTGGAAGGTCAAGTGGCTTGATTTAATTACATTTCTTAATCCTCAAAACCCTCCTTCGAAAAAGGAGGGAGTTTTCAGCATTTCAAAAGTGAGTATTACTTTGTATGTGGGCGAGATTAAAGAATGAAGTCATTGATAAGGTTTAAAAAATATCCTACTGTTAAGTAGGATATTTATTTTTAGGAAGGAAAATGATTTTATTCACAGAAAATGATCCTGAAAATCCATATAAATCAATGATGGTTGAACATTTTTTAAATGTATTGTCACAAATGCCAGATGATTTTTATGAGGAAGATAGAACTGATGAACCACCTCAAGAAAGAGAAACAATTTAATTAATTTGTGGATTCTAATTTATGGAAAGTCGTTAACAAGAAAAATCGTATTACTTTTTGAAATCATTTCTTGCAAAAATGACACCATCATTTTTTAAAATAGACAGTAGACATACATTAAAATTTGACTATACTTTATTCACCATTTCTAAAACCTATGGAGAACAAAAATGGTTACTGCTGGTCAAAAACCTGGAACAGGCTTCTATTTTTGTGTCCAATGTGGACATCGCGTTTACTTAGAAATTGGTACAGATCGTTTACCTCCGTGTACCAAATGCCTTGGCAATCAATTCAACAACAAGAATGCCTAAGCAGCACCAACAAAACAGCTACTCGCAGTTTTAAGAAAAAGCCCTATCATCCAATAGGGCTTTTTTGCTAATTTAATAAAAAGTTTAAAAATATAATGAAAATACAGGCAGAAATATCATGATCGAAACACTTCTTAGCTTATGTATAGGCGTAGGTTTAAGCGCAGCCTGCGGTTTTCGTGTATTTGTTCCACTTTTGGTGATGAGCATTGCATCATTGATGGGATGGTTTGAACCAATGAAAGGTTTTGAGTGGTTAGCAATACCCTCTGTGTGTATAGGCTTGGCTGTTGCAACTGTCTGTGAGATTGGTGCGTATTATATTCCTTGGGTAGACAATGCCTTAGATACCATTGCTACACCTGCGGCAATGGTGGCAGGAACACTGACCACCATGGCGGTGAGTAGTGGTGAAATGTCACAGTTTGCCAGTTGGGCGGCTGCAATTATTGTAGGGGGAGGAACAGCAACAGCAGTACAAATGGGAACAGTTGCAGTTCGGGGATTATCCACAGCAACCACAGGTGGTATCGCAAATCCTGTCGTGTCTACAGGCGAATGGATCGGAGCAATTGTTGTTTCAGTATTATCGCTCATTGTTCCCGTTTTGGTGGTGATTGTTGGAATTATCTTGGTGGTTATTGTCATTCGTTGGATTAAAAGAAAAAGACAAGAAAGTACAAATCATTCAACCGTTTAAAGATAAACATGATAATTAAAATACTTATAAAAATTAAATACTTAGATTGATTGTGGAAAATCAATAAGAACAAAAAATAAAAAGATTGATTTTTATACAATAAAGGCATATTTTTATTATGGAATTAATAAAGACATAATTTAATTATGGGTTTATTCGTTTATTTTACGAATAAATAGGGGGAAACTTTATGATGGACAAATTTATTATCAATCAAAATCCGCAAGCCAATGGGGTGTATGAAGTACATAATGCTACTCAAGGTTGTAATTATTTACCCCATATCACTCAGCAAAATCTCTTGGGTTTTTTTGCGACCAGTGATTTGGCGCTAAAGCGTGCAAAGATGAATTGGCCAAGAGAAAAAATTAAAGTTTGTATACACTGTTGTTCAGAGGCTTAGAATTTGAAATAAATTCTGCATCCATGTTGGAGCATTACACAACTACCGCATGGATGCTTTGATTTCGCTATAAAAATATGATGTAGACTCATCATTTAATACGATGATAGGAAAGGAGAAGACCTTTAAAATAGGTGTTTGCTTGAGATTTATTATCCTCAAATTAGAAGGGATATTTAAATGTTAGATATTCATTTTTAGTTCAAACAACATTTTATGGACTGCTTCAAATTTTAGATGAATTGTTGTGATCCATGTTGTATTGAAAATAATCAATTTAAAAAAAATAATGATAATAGCTGTTTTAAAACAACGATATAAATGCTATTAATAAATCATAAGATCAACATCACATGGATAGGTGAGAACAATGAGAAAGTTCGATGTCGAAATCAGTTTGCCTGCACAAGCATTGGAATCTTTTGAAGCTGAAGATATAGAACAGATTCGGGCAAAATTTTATGCGATTAACTGGCGTCGTTTATTTTTGACTCAACTTCAAGCTGCTGATTCAGATATCTCATTTGCAGTACAAGATACAGAAACAGAATTATATTTGCATATACAGTTAAATACGCAATCGAGTAAAGCCGAGCCTGTCTTCCAAATTGACAGTAATATTCAATTGACTGTAGAAAGTAAGGAGTTTTTAGGATTTTTAACACGCAAAAAGAAATACGATGTGGTCTATAAGAATTTGAATCAAACACAGGTTTCAGAACAACTTAGTCTGTTTTTAAATGGGCAAATTGATGCAATGACAGAACAGTATAGACAACTGATACACAAAAAAATGTTGCAAGAGCATCGTTTAGCCTAATTTTAGATTTACGAAATCTACAAAAATCAGGAAGTCAAAGCTTCCTGATTTTTTTCAATTGCTCTAAATGCAAATACTTAAATAATTAACCAATGAGTAAAATAAACTTGGTGCATGTAAAAAATAAAAAAAGTGAATTTTTTCACAATTTACATTTAAAAATAAATAACTTAGTTTTAAAAGTATGATCTGGTTCTCTATGTTTTTTGAAGAGTATTGTTACACTACAAAAAGATTTTAAGTGTATGCGTCTTAGAGTAATGAGCAATTTTGAAATTCACATTCAGTATCCAAATCACACCAGTGAGCATGATATGGAACGGTTCAGCAATCTTGAGATTGCAGAAGTACTGACGAAATTTGAAAGCATCAGTTGGCGACGCCAACGCGTTTTACAATTGCAATTAGAGGGTCTCAGTACGATGTTTAAGGTGATCCATCCTACATCCAATGAATTTTTGACCATAACGCTGAATGCTTATGCTAAAACAGAAGATTTCGAGTTCAAGGTAGAAAGTAATATTACGTTGATTATTCCGCAGCGTGAGTTATTCGGATTAATGACACGTAAGAATAAAGCGCTATTTGCCATCAAGCAGAGTACGCTTGAGCAGATTAAGACGAGTTTAATAGCGTTCTTAAATCAGGATAGAGTCGCTTTAGAAGACATTTTCATTCAAGTTAAACAAGCTCATTAAGAAAATCAGTATTCAACTGAAAGCATGTTTATATATAACTAAAAAAGTAATGTTGCTGTGTTGGGGGAGGAATGCAAATTTAGAAATTAAATTTGCATTTTTTCTCTATTTTATGCAATAAAAAATCATTTAATTAACTGAGTTGGAATTTTTTTTTTATATTGATTGTTTTAAAGAAAAAATTTCCTGAAAAAGACAAAAATCAATCTATCTTAGGAAAATAATCCCGAAGCAATTTGATTAATATTGTTTTCAAGGATGTAAGGGATCGAAAAGAGCAGATTGCTACCAGTTGCGTATAACGTGCGCGTAGTACTTACCCACAAGGTCTCGATTCGGCTTAGGACGCTATAGATCAAAAGTTTATAGGCAATAGGGTTAAAACTTACAAAGTTTTAATAGTTGAAGTAAACCACAGTTGTTTTCCCGCTCATCCAAAAAATTCAATAAAAATATTTACCTAAAATATTTCATCAAATAAATCTATTGAACTTTGTTTCTTATATCAGAAAAAACATCTAACCAAGATACTCTTCATACACAAAGCCACTCAAATATATTCTATGCTTGGTCTTAATCAGGGATTAAAAAGAACCACGATAAGAGTAGCGTTATGAACGAAAAACTTGAGAATCATATTTGCTTTGTGTGTAAAAAGAGTTTTTCCCATCGTGATGTGGTTCCAATGGGTACCATTCGCAAAGTGATTACAGAAGAAATTGCACGAGATTTCCCAGACTGGTCTGCACAAGATTATATTTGTAGAGCTGATTTAACCAAGTACCGTATGCAATATGTGCAATCTCTATTGCAATCTGAACAAGGCGAAGTATCGAGTTTAGCTTATGAAGTGCTCAACAGCATGCAACAGCACGAACTAATCACCAAGAATACTGAAAATCAACTCGACGAAAACTGGACTTTGGGAGAACGCTTAGCAGATAAGATTGCAACTTTTGGAGGAAGTTGGGCTTTTCTAATTTGTTTTAGCTTGTTCTTGGCAATCTGGATTATTGTAAATACTGTGGTAATGGTCAAACAGCCTGCAGACCCTTATCCTTTTATTTTACTTAATCTTATTTTATCTTGCTTGGCGGCTGTGCAAGCCCCCATTATTATGATGAGTCAAAATCGTCAAGAAGCTAAAGATCGTCTACGTTCGCAAAATGATTATCAAGTCAATTTAAAAGCTGAACTCGAAATTCGACATTTACATGAAAAAATAGACCATTTGTTGATGCACCAATGGGATAAATTGGCAAAAATTCAGGAAATCCAATTGGACTTGTTGTCAGAAATGAATAAGAAAAAATAGTTTAGCGTTATTGATGTATGTGAGAGCTGAACAGAAAGGATTTCTATTTTTTTTTATACTTAGACTGAGAAAAAAGTAGAATTAAATATAAAACCATTTAAATATTCTTTAATCTCGTACTTTGACGGGAAATTTTTTTAAATTCAGCTGAAAAGACCTCATCTTAGGAAAATAATCCTGAACAGCTTTGGGTATTATGGTTTGCAAGGGTGATCAGGGATCGAAAAGAGTAGATTGCTACCAGTAACGTACAACGTGCGTGTAGTACTTACCCACAAGGTCTTGATTCGGCTTAGGACGCTATAAACCAAAAGTTTATAGGCAATAGAGTTAAAACTTATCTAGTTTTAATGCGTTGAAGTAAACCATCAGTTGTTTTCCCTAACACCCAAAGATTTCTATTTTATAACAGTATTTATCCTCCTATATATCACTTTACCTTTATTACTATTTTAACTACAGCTAAGTAAACAGTCTCTGTTTTTTGTTTAAAAAAATTATGTTAAATCTATTTAAAACATTGGCTTATCGAAGATTTGTTGATTTTTTGCTTTGCTAGATTTTTTAATTAATCTATACGATAATGAAATAATAACACAAAGGATTGTGATCATATGATTAAACAGTTGGAAACGTATTTATTTATGAGTTCGATTGTTGTTCGGCGTACTACTTTACTTTTTATTATTATAGTTTTAGGAATCATTGATCTCTCAACGGGCTATGAATATTCTTTTGCTGTTTTTTATTTAATTCCAGTTTCGATTGCCGCATGGTATGACCATAAGTATGTTGTCATCATTACCGTAATTTTATCTGGACTCACATGGTTATATGCCGATTATAGTGCGGGGCATGAGTACACCAATTCGATTATTCCTTTCTGGAATGCTTGTGTGCGACTAGGGTTTTTTAGCGTTGTGGCGATTTTATTACGTAGAATAAAAATGAATTTAAATGAAATGACGCTTATGGCGATGAAAGATCCCTTAACCTTATTAAATAATACACGGGCGTTTAATTTAGCCTATCAGGCATTAAAAAAGAGACATAGTAAAACAGAACAAACATTTGCTGTTGGTCTAATTGATTTAGATGGCTTTAAAACTGTAAATGATACCTACGGACACAGTAAAGGGGATGATGTCCTAGTAGAGTTTGCGCAGGTGTTAAAATCGACCACACGCCATTCTGATGTCGTTGCGCGTATGGGCGGTGATGAATTTATTGTGATCTTACAAGACATTGATCTAAACGCCATTGAAGATTACGAAAAACGTTTAAGAAAAAGCTTTTTGTTAAGTGGATTAAAACAGCAGTTCGGTATTGATTTTAGTATGGGGATTCGTACTTATGATGAATTACCTGAAAATATTGATGAGGCTACTCATCAGGCAGATCTACTGATGTATCAGTCTAAAGTAAATGGTAAATCGCAAACCACAATTAATGCGAAACCTTAACAGGGATTACCGAACAGTTTAACCAAGATGGGTGAGCCCTCTTTCTATGATTGATCTTGTTGGATAATGGCTTGGCTGGCTTCTTTTAAGTGATAAAGCAATTGTCCGAGTAGTACCTCTTTACTGCTTAATGTGACGATGAGCATAGGATGCTTGGTGCATGGTACAGCTGTTAATACGGCTTTGCCATTCTCAGCATCTAAAGTAATACTTTGACAGCCAATCAAATTAATTTCAGATAAAAATGCACTGACCATCGCTAAAATGGAACTACTCACCGCTGCTAGTTTACTGGAGTGAAATTGATAGCGTTTACTCACAGAAGCTAACTCAAAACCATCACTTGAACAAATCATAATGAATTCAATATGATTGACATGGTTGAGTACTTCTTGGATTTGTTGTTTAGCAAATGCAACCAATGCTTCTGGTGCTGCCCGTTGCTCTGGTAAATTCATACGCACCTCTTGATTGGTTATAAGTATTTAATTTCCAATGCTGTAATCAATGTTTCTAAGAGCAACAGTACATCTGCTTTCTTTCGTGCATCGATAAAGAAAACAGGAAAGTTGAGTTGCCGTTCTAACAACCATTGTCGATATTGGTGAGTCGGTTTAGCCAAATCATCATCGATATGGGTGATACCAATTACAATGTTGTCGCCGTATTGTTTAAAGGTGTTGATGTAATAGTCCAACTCTTCCAAAGGTGTCTGTAAACTATGGTCAATCAATAGGATTGTGCCAATAGCCCCTTTACAAATCACTCCCCACATAAAGTCGAAACGCCCTTGACCAGGTGTTCCATAAAGCCCAACTTTATTGCCATCATCAAGTGTGACTTCTCCATAGTCGATTCCTACTGTGGTATTGAGTTTTTTGTGGCTATGTTCATCCGTATTAAAGGCTTCTGTTGCCAATACAGGAACCTCTGAGAGCGATTTAATCGCTTCGGTTTTTCCTGCCCCCATCGAACCTGCAAAAACAATTTTGTATTTTTGAATAATCATCGCGTATCTATCCCTTAAAACTTAAATTTACTCTTTAATTTGTTAAAAAAGCTTTTTAAGATTCCTTTATTTTCAGTGTGTTGTTCTTCGCTCTGTGTTTTGTCGAACTGGCTGTCTTTTGCGGAAATGACCTCCGCATTATGAATGGCTAGATTGGCTGCTACAAAATGCTGAACAGTTGCAACAGGAATATTGAGTTTATCTGCAACATGTTGAATTTGTGCACCATAGATAAAGCAAGCGGTGAGTTGTAATAGCAGTTTCTTATCGAGTTGATTGGGTTGAACCCAAAACTTCAAACGATAATATTTGTCAGCCGCAGGTACAGTAATGAGTTGTGGATTTTTCCAAATCAAATTAAATAACCAGTCTTCTAAGTTGAACTGACGCTTACGTGAAACCTTAATAAAGTCGGAGGTGAGTGCTGCTGTATAATGTATTGAAAGGTCTGTCTGATACTCATCACGTGTCGCCTCAAGCCAAGCCAAATGTGCATGGTGGTCTATAATGGCAATAGTTCCTAAATGATCACTGAGAATGACTTTGCGGCTGTCCTGTGTATAGAGATCAGCAAAGAAATCAATTTCTTTAATTTCAAGTTGAGTTTCAGTGTCGTCTATAGACAGATCTAAACTGGTTACAGGTGAATCTGCTTGCTGAAGTAATTTGACATTGACCCAATCTTTAAGCGTACATTCATCATAAATTGGGATGCAAAGTAAGTTATCTTGAGCACTTTCTGTGTGTTCACTGTGTTTTGATATTTTTAAATAAGGAATATTTTTATTTTGAATAATATTTTGAATATTATCATTTTCAAAAAACTGCTCATTGATCAAAATACAGTTGATATTTTGATCGGAAACACTTGTCCAATTTATACCAATATGGGTTGGTAAAATTTTTCGCAGCCTGATTTTAAGATCATCTGAGGTGGTTAAACCTAAGCCTGAAATTGCGATATTGATACATTGATTGTTCATAATATCACTTATCTGAGATTAAAAGATTAAAGTGTGTAATACATTTTAACGGTCATCATGTGTTTAAATTAACGCTAGATTTATTCTTTTTCCAGTTAAAACATTTTTTTAATGTTTAAATGTATAGCATTTAGTCGTTTTATTTATTTCGGTTTTATCCTCCTTTATAAATTGTTAATTTTATTTAAAGTTTAGAGAATTTCATCGCTTTAACTTAACACTAGTTATTATTGAAAATCTATCTTAAACCCGAAGATTTTTTTAAATGATTTTCACCAATAGAAGATTAACTTAAGAGTTTTTAGGATTTTGATTATTATTGTGCATATTTAATCATTTATAATTTTATTATTGTGATATTTATCACTTGTAATAATTAAATAAACTTAAATATTTTTTGCATGAAAAAAAGCGATCATTTAGATCGCTTTTAATAAATTTAGATTATCAGTAACATTTAAGCAAAAACTTTGCTGACAGCTTCAAAAAGAATATAGAGCACAACAAGTGCGACTACAGGTTCAGCAACTTTTGCCCAAGTTGGTTGAACTGTTTCAGCGACAGTAACTTCTGGGTGGTCTGCATGCGTATCTGTAGTTTGAACATTGACCATTTGATTAAACTCCTTCATGGTTTCATCTAATGATATCTCTTCTTGCACTGTAGGTTGAGAGCCAATCAGTTCAGTTAGTTCATTTGTTGACCAAACCCAATCTTTTGCTTGACCCGATAAATGTTCAATTTGCCCAATCACCAGTTCTCTTAAACCTCTTTTTCCCAAACTTCCTGCAGTGTCTAACTGTTTTAATTCAGCAAATTGTAGTTCAAGGATTTCAGTTGTTGCTGATTCAAGCATTGTTTGCTCTAAATCAGATTTGTTCTGTGGTGATGTTGTGAGATGCCGTGCAATTTCTTGACTATATAGATGATCTTGCGAAAGAATCTCCTGATAAAGTGCATCATCATCTTTACGCCACAGGCTAATAATTTTACCTAAAGTGAGCGCATTGATTTCTTCAATATGTGCAGTTCGTTCAACAGCTTGTAGTTGTGATAATAGCTGAGGCTTTTGAATCTTTATCTGCTCAGCAAAGTATTGTACGAGATCAAAAGCCATTCAGTTCTCCTTGTTCTATTCTAAAATGCGTAAGCTCGATTTTTTCTTTGGCGCATCAGTCGTGATTTCTGTTTCATCGCTTTTGTTTGATTTTAAAGCATCTTCTTCGATTTGCACATTGGCATATTCGTCAGGATCAAAGAATAAACCTTGTCCATTTTCACGCGCATACAGTCCTAATACCGCATTCATTGGGATATAAAGATCTTTCGATGCGCCACTAAAACGCGCAGAGAAAGTAATTGCATCGTTACTCATATTTAACATATGAACTGAATGTGGTGCCAGATTAAGAACAATTTGCCCATCTTGTACAAATTGTTGCGGAACATCGGTATAAGGTTGCGTCGCATCAACAAGTAGATAAGGGGTTAAATTGTTATCGCAAATCCATTCATATATTGCACGTGCAAGGTATGGTCGAGTCGGGGTTAAGTTCAATTCTGGTTCAGACATTAGAAAATACTCTATTGTTTTGCGATCTAGGGTTTTGCCAAAAGTTCACTATATCGACTTTTTTCTTGAAAGGTCATCGACTTCAAAAAAGCGGGTCGGCTAAAAATCCGTTGGCAATATAGTAAAATTGGACGGCATTGCTGTTTAGGCAACTCAATTCCCATATGTTTTAACCGTACGAAAATTGGGGCTAACATACAATCTAAAATTGTAAAGTTATCAGACATAAAATACGGATAGTGCTGAAAAAGTGGTGTTAAAGATACTAAAGTATCTTTCAGTTGTTGCTGAGCTTTTTTCTTTTCTGCTACGTTGAGCGTATCTGGGTGGCGGAGCATGGTGTCTGCAAGCTTAAACCAATCTTGCTCAAAACGCCAAATATACTGTCTTTGTTCTGCGCGTGGGGCAGGTGCATCGGCATACAGTTTATTTTGCCGATAACGGTCATCTAGGTATTCAGAAATGATATGGGTTTTAAACAATTTCAAATCGTTTTCAATCAACATTGGCAGTTGATTGTATGGATTAAGGCTTGCTAAGTCTTCATCATCTTCTTCAACGATTATTAAAGTGTGTTTAATTTGCTTTTCTGCAAGCAGAAATCTGATCCAATGTGAACGAAAGTCATCCTCGTGGCTATACAACGTAATCCCTTGTTGAGGCGCATTTTCGACTGACATATTCCAAAAACTAGAAAAAATGAATAGACTAGGATACTAAAAATAGGCAATAAAATCACCTTAACTTTAATAAGCTTACGGTATGCGCTGAATTTAAATCAATATAAGGTCTGGGTCATTCATGAATTTAATAAATAATAGCAGTAAGTTGCTTCTTGCTGTTTTTCTTATGATGAATCTTTCAAATACATATGCAAAGAAGCAAATTGTAGATGCTCAAGTGCAGGAAGCGGCTGCTGAAGCTATGGAAGCTGCCAGAGCTGAAGCTACTGTGGCTAGTGACGAAGAAGCCGCATGTCGTGCTGATGATGCTTGTGATGTTGCATCTGCTGTTTCAGAGGATGAAAGGTACGGTGGAATCGAACAGGAGTATGTTGTTAAGGGTTGTAAGGTCACGATTTACAATGATGGACCTGTAAAAATGGTCAATGTAAAGACTAATAAGCCATGTGATGCACCAATTCCGAAAGACCATAAGTTTTCTAAGGAAACTCGAACTTATCAGGAAAATGGCTGTACGATCACAGAATCAAAATATGCCGACGGGATTGCCGATGCTGTCATGGACTGTTCTAAACGAGATAAAACAAAATAACTGTGAAACTGTGAAACTGTGAAACTGTGAAACTGTGAAACTGTGAAACTGTGAAACTGTGAAACTGTGAAACTGTGAAACTGTGAAACTTTGAAACTTTGAAACTTTGAAACTTTGAAACTTTGAAACTTTGAAACTTTGAAACTTTGAAACTTTGAAACTTTGAATAGTTTTAATCCATAAAAAACCTCGGCAAATGCCGAGGTTTTTTGTCCGATTCGGTAAACGAATTAACGTTTAGAGAATTGAGGACGTTTACGTGCTTTACGTAAACCAAGTTTCTTACGTTCAACTTCACGAGCATCACGAGTAACGAAACCAGCTTGACGAAGAGCAGGTTTTAAAGTTTCGTCTGAAGCGATCAACGCACGAGTAATACCGTGACGGATAGCGCCAGCTTGACCACCGATACCACCACCAGCAACAGTGATGTAAAGGTCATACTTTTCAGTTACGTCTAAAAGCTCAAGCGGTTGACGAACAACCATACGAGCAGTTTCACGACCGAAGTACTGTTCAAGAGTACGATTATTGATTACGAGTTTACCAGTACCAGCTGATAGGAAAACACGTGCAGTTGCGGTCTTACGGCGACCTGTACCATAGTTAGTAGCCATGTGCTGTATCCCTTAGATGTCCAAAACTTGTGGCTGTTGAGCAGTATGAGGATGCTCAGTACCAGCGTACACTTTCATTTTCTTGATCATTGCATAACCAAGAGGACCTTTTGGCAACATGCCTTTTACAGCACGTTCGAAGATTTCTTCTGGTTTGTGAGCAACTAATTTTTCGAAATTAGTTTCACGAATACCACCAGGGAAACCAGTGTGGCGATAGTATTTCTTATCAAGTGATTTGTTACCAGTCACTTGAACTTGCTCTGCATTGATCACAACGATGTAGTCACCAGTGTCAACGTGAGGCGTATAAGAAGTTTTGTGTTTACCGCGTAAACGACGAGCGATTTCAGTCGCAAGGCGACCTAAAGTTTTGCCAGAAGCATCAACAACGTACCAGTCGTGTTGAACTTCAGCAGGCTTAGCGCTGAGAGTTTTCATTAAACCACTACCTATTATAGTTGGTTTGGACTATGGAATCTGTCCAAACAAAAAGGAGAGCAAATTCTAGCTGAAATGAGATAGATTCACAATCGAAATATTGAATTTCAAGCGCATTATTATATTGAGTGTTGTTAAAAAAAGCAAAGCTTCTTTTTACCTTAAATACTGAGGTATATTTTGTGATTGGAATTGTAAAGAAATTGATCAATAATTAGCACTTAAATCAAGAAAAACACAAGGCAAAATGAAAATAATAAGTTCAATAATATTCCTATTACTCCTGTGGGGAGCCGGGAATTTTACCCGAAGTTCTGCTCAGACCGTTTGGCAAGATAAAGCGCATGTGTTGGCTAAACCTCCAGAAAAACAGCATGAGGAATTAGATACGATTCTCGATGTGAAGTGGATGACTGCTGATTTTACTCAGGAAATCGATGATGCTTTTCCTTGTGAGCCTGTTGGAATATTGGTTCAAACACAAAATATTGAGATCGGTCAAGAAATAGATGTGGTAATTGAGTTGAAAAATCGTCGAGATCATCAAGCTGTGGAATATACTGTGTACGGAAAAGTTGAACCCGATCATCACGTTAGAATTATTTTTGATCAACACATTGACCTGAATAGCTGTGAGAATGCAGAATTTGAGCAATAATCAAACCGACTTTTGGATTTTGAAATACCCGTGTGTATCAATGGCAGGATTGGTCAATATTTTTTAATTAAAATTTAATTAAGTATCAAAATAAGTGGAAAAGTTAAGTGATGTTTAAGTGGGTTAAGTCAGTTTTAATAGATTGGAATAAATCGTTTTTTATTCGGATAATTGAATCAATAGCATTTATTTTTGCACTCAAATGTTAATTTTTATCCGTTTTTTCAGCATTTGTATGGGATTTATACACAAGCATTAAAGACTGTTAGTATTGTGGTTTATGTGTGTTTTATCGCATTTTTTCTTTACAATTGATATAGATGTATCATGATTTTTAATTTAGGTTTATGCTTGGGTTGAATTTTTCTAGAAGTTACTTTTATTTTTAAATTCAAATATTCAGCATGCACTTGTGAATAACAATTGTCATGGATTTTGTGGGTCGTCTTGCGATAGTTTTTAGTTTAAGTTTATACATTTTCAGTCAAATTGATGCAAAAATTAACTTGAATAGGAAATGATGATTTAGAACCGATGTATACTATCAATGCAACGTCTGTTTAAAAGAGTTCTCGATGCTTCCTTTATATATAACCAGCGGTGAGCCTGCTGGCATTGGACCGGATATTAGTTTGGATTTGGCAGATCGTGTTGATGATCGTCCAGTAGTGGTATTGGCTGATATCAATATGCTGAGAGATCGTGCCAAAATTTTAAATAAAACGATTCAGTTGATCGAGTATCAAGGACAAAAGCAGGGGTTGGCAGAAGGTCAGCTTTACGTCGAGCATGTTCCTTTAAATGAGGATGTTGTCTTAGGGGAACTGAATCCACAAAACTCAGCCTATGTGATCGAACAATTACGCCGAACGGCTTATTACGCAATGCAAGGCTCAAGTGTTGGTGTGGCAACAGGACCTGTACAAAAGTCAATTATTAATGATGCTGGAATATATTTCAGTGGGCATACTGAATATTATCAAGAGTATGCTGGTGTAGATCGTGTGGTCATGATGCTTGCTACCAAAACTCTGAGAGTAGCATTGGTCACCACGCATCTTCCACTGCGCGATGTTGCAGACGCCATCACTAAAGAACGCCTACATCAAATTATCGATATTCTGATTCATGATTTAAAAACAAAATTCAAAATTAGTCAGCCGCGCATTCTGGTCTGTGGACTAAATCCTCATGCAGGAGAAGGTGGGTATTTAGGGCATGAAGAAATCGATACGATTAATCCAGTACTCGAAAGCTATCGTGCACAAGGTATACAGCTCAGTTTAAGTATGCCCGCAGATACTTTGTTTACGCCAGATAATTTAAAAAATGCGGATGCAGTTTTAGCGATGTATCACGATCAAGGTTTACCTGTGTTAAAATCACAGGGGTTTGGTGAAGCCATCAATATTACTTTAGGTTTACCTTTTATTCGTACATCTGTCGATCATGGTACTGCATTACATCTTGCGGGTACTGGGCTTGCAAAGAGTTCAAGTTTACATGTCGCAGTTGATTTGGCACTTGACCTTGCCCGATCAAATTAATTGGTAAACAAACTTATATACCGCGTTGGAAATTTTTTATGTATCAAATTAATGCCTTAAACCCAAAAGATGAAGGGCATCATACGCGAAAGCGTTTTGGTCAAAACTTTTTACATGACCAACGTGTAATTGCAAAAATTGTGCGTTCTGTTGCACCACGCACAGGTGACAATATTGTTGAAATTGGTCCAGGTCTTGCGGCACTAACTTCACCTTTGATTGGTGAATGTGATGCTTTAACTGTGGTTGAGTTAGACCGTGATTTGGCAGCAGGTTTACCTGGTCGTGTCCCACATCCTGAGCGTTTAACAATCATTGAAACAGATGCATTGAAATATGACTTTTCTGAGCTGTTTCAACAAGATCGCCCATTACGTGTGGTTGGAAATTTGCCATATAATATTTCGACCCCTTTGCTTTTCCATCTTTTAGAGTTTGGCGATAAAGTCAAAGATATGCACTTCATGTTGCAAAAAGAAGTTGTAGATCGTATTACAGCGGAACCAAATACCAAAGAATATGGTCGTTTGTCTGTGATGATCCAATATTATTGCAAACCTACCTTTTTATTTGAAGTACCGCCTGGCTCTTTTAATCCACCACCAAAAGTAACATCTGCAGTCTTTCGTTTAGAGCCTTATGCAACTAAGCCAATAATCGCCAAAAATGAAAAAGCATTGGCACGTTTGGTTTCGCATGTATTTACCCAACGTCGAAAAACTTTACGTAACAGTTTAAAAGGGATGTTGGTTGAAGATGGTTTTGAGCGGGCAGGTGTTGATCCAATGGCGCGCCCAGAAACATTGAGTCTGGCTCAGTTTGTCGCATTGTCAGATCAGATGGTGGCTTAAAAATGTCACGAGAAAATGTCAGATTTAATTATGTGATTGGTGATGTGCAAGGTTGTTTTGAGGCACTGAAAGCATTATTGAAAGCAATACAGTTTGATGCTGATCAAGATTACATTTGGTTTGCAGGTGATTTGGTTGCGCGTGGTGAAAACTCAGTAGGTGCATTACGCTTTATTAAAAAACTATGCGAGCGAGGCTGCGCTGCAACAGTGTTGGGGAACCATGATTTAAATTTACTGGCAGTTGCTCGTGGGATCAAAAAACTTAAAGACAAAGATCATATTGATGATGTCATTCACGCTTTGGAAAGTGATGAGTTGATTGACTGGTTACGTAAGCAGCCTTTGTGTCTTTTTCCGAACCCTCAGACTATTTTGACTCATGCTGGTATTCCCAATATTTGGGATGCAGAACAAACTGCTGTTTTGGCAAAAGAAGTCGAAACTGTATTGGCGGATGATGATTTTGACGTACTCGATTCATTTCTAAAAGAGATGTATGGTGCTGAACCTGCATTGTGGGAAGATAATTTACAGGGCAATGCACGACGACGCTGTATTACCAATTATCTTACCCGTATGCGTTTAACCGATGCTCAAGGTCGTTTAGAGTTTAGTTTTAAAGATGCGCTGGATGAACCGATGCCTGAAGGATTTCAGCCTTGGTTTGAGTTTGAATCAAAGGCTGCTCAAACGCATCAGATTATTTTTGGACATTGGGCTGCTTTGCAAGGTAAAAGCATCAGTTCACAAATTCAAAATGTGGATGGTGGCTGTGTATGGGGGCATCAATTGATTGCATATCGACTAGAAGATAAAGAAATTTTTAAAGTTGATAATCCAGTGATGTGATCTGAATAAAGCCACATCAAGTGGCTTTATTTTTGACTCAGTATGCATTTGTCAAAGTATTTCAATGAAGAATTGTTGCTCAACAGACAAGAATGAAAATTAGATCAACAGCGTATTTAGAGAGTATGGGCTGCTAAAGGTCATCATCTATCGGCAAAAACAAGAATTTTAAAAAGATTGCCAATATTCACCGAGTTTTGAATCCCATTCGCTCGGTTTGATGATCATTCTTCCTGCATTCGGCGTTAAAGTGATTTCACTAAAATAGATATTTTCATCCGTAATTAAAAAATCTACTCGACTATAACCATGCTTTAGACAAAGCATTTGAGAAAGTTCAATTACCATGCCCAATCTGACAGGTTGCTTTAAGCACATTGGACTATTATTTTTTAGGTCAACTGTGAAGGGTTGTAAAGTCCAACTTAGATCATAAATATTTGAATATTCGTTTTTAAACTGATCTTGTATATCTACTTCGATAAATTTAGGTTGACCTTCAAAACAATGCACTCTACAAGTGGTTATTGTTAATTGGGTTTCTGGATCTGATAATAATTCAACATATTGCTCAACTAAAATAACAGGTTTGATATTTTTGTAGTGCCATTCTCTCTTTAAATAATACATATTTTGTTTGAGATGCCGAGTTAGATTGCGTTCGGCTTTTTTAAAATCGAATTGATTTTTATCTTTACAAACCAAGGCACTACCACTGTCATGATTGCATTTTAAGACAAATTTTTCAGGCAACTGATCAAAGTTGATTTCATTGAAACGATGATATACACCAAGCAGTGGTACCACATGTGAAGTGCAAATCTTATCTTCAATCAATTGTCTAACCGCAAGTTTGTCAGCCAGTGCTGTATGAAGAGAATTTCGCTCAAAAATCATCCTCGAAGTTACTTTTTCATTGAAACTTTGTGGATGATACAAGTTCGGAAGATATCCTAATTTTTGTACGAATCTTTTGCTTAGGTAGGTTTTATCTGAAACAAAATAAGTTCTGATGATTTTTGCGAGATAGGTGAGATGGTTATACATATCGATGCAACCATGTTGGACATGGTGCATATATAAATAGCCAAAGCTTAATATTCCTTTAAAAAATTTGCGTAGAGTTGAATTTTATAAAACAGGTTTTATCGGGAAATTAAACATGTAAATGATGGATAAAAGAGATCAGCTTTAGCTATTTGATGATGGCAAATATGTATGATGCCGTGTTTTATGTTTAAAGATTAAGTGATTTTAACGAGATGCTGTCTCAATTTGCGTTATACACAAAGCAGGACTTTAGTCCTGCTGAGCTGAAATAGGTGACTGTTTGGGGTTTAAATCCAATGAGTAGCTCATTATTTATCAGCACATCGAATTGGGTTTGAAAGGATAATTATTCCATTCTAATCCATGTTTGACTGCGACCAATCATTGATATTCCAATATAGCCACGTAGTGTAAGTCGGTTACCACTAGCATTTAGGCGTGCTTTACCATGATAAATTTTGCCTCCACGAGGATCGAGAACTTCACCGCCGATATAATTGTTGGGGTCTTTAGGATCAACTTTCATTTTTTGCAAAATGGTCAATCCTATAATTGGCTTATTGGTAAATGGAGCAGGGCAGTTATGACATTGGGTTAAGGGCACTTCACCAGGAGCAGGAAAATCTTTAATGATTTTTCCAGCATAAGTATCGTCTTTTTGTTTTTCAATTTGAATATAAGCACGGACATAACCTGTTTTGTCATCCACCGTGCGCCAAGTTCCAGTAATATCAGCGGCATGTGTCCAGCTGACGATACTAAACAGCATACAACAGAAAAATCCTTTTTTCATCAGCATACCTACTTTGTTGTTTGAATAAAAGAAGTAGAGATTCGCGAATTAAATTATTCACGAATCCAAGTTTGACTACGACCAAGTGCCGAAACGCCGACATAGCCTCTTAATAATAAACGATTGCCATTTGGGCTGAGTTTGGCTTTCATTGAATAGATTTTACCTGTCAATGGGTCAATAATTTTTCCACCAACATAATCTTCATCACTGCTTTGCTTTAGGTTTTTCAGTACATCCATACCTAAAATAGGCTTATTGGTATAAGGTTCAGGACAATCTACGCAGGTTTCTTTTGGTGTATAGCCTGGACGTGGCGTCACCTTAATGATTTTACCCGTATAGGTTCCATTAGACTCTTTTCGTATTTCAAGAATGGCTTTTGATGAACCCGTTTTATCATCAATATTTTTCCAGATACCCGTGATATCTTTTGCCATACTGCTACAGCTTAAAATGGAAATTAATGTCCCTAAAATAAACTTATTAAACCTCATTTCTTGATTCCTTATCAAAATGGGGAAGTATAGTTCATATTAAGCTGAATAATTACCCTGTGCAATCACGTGAAAAGTTAAATAAATCACACTTATTTAAGAAACAGTATAAAGGTTGGCAACCAGATTGCGGTAAAGACCGCATTTACAGCCATACCAAATGCTGCATAACGCCCAGCAACTGCGCCACGTTGCCATGCTTGCGCAGTTCCAATAGCATGTGCAGCTAGCCCCAAAGCTAAGCCTGACGCGCGTTCGTCATTTATATTACGTAAAATAATCGATGAAAATGCAGCACCAATTACACCTGATAAAATGACGATCAAAATTACTAAAGTGACTGGCGAGTGCAATAAAGTTGCAATATTGATCGCAATCGGCGTTGTTACTGCTCGTGTTGCAAAAGCCATAATCGTCGGTTCAGACATGTGTAATAAATAAGCCAAGCTCATGGGTAAAGCGACAGCACTGATACTGGCAAAGACTAAAATACCTACGATAGATTTTAACGGTAAATCATCATAACGCATTGCAGCCAGAGGAATCGCTAAAGCAACAGTGACATAACCCAAGAGGTGACTAAATAGTCCATTCATATCGGTATTGTATTTTTCATAAGGAATTTTAAATAACATTAAAATCCCAATGACAAAAAACATGCCTATCACCAGTAATGGTACTTGAGGAAAACGCTTATTGATGGGTTTTGCAGCAAGATAAGCAATTAAAGTGATTAAAAAACCAGTCAGTACACTTAACATATGTATCTCCTATAACCACTTTTTTGCCATTTTTGCATAAATCCATAATGGAATCAGCGTACTAACAAACATAATCACTAAAAATAATGGAATTTCTTTGCCCATGCTGACTAGCATGATCAATGAGCCTGCACAGATAGGCAGAAATGCAAAGCCACTTTCTTTCATTAATTTATTGTTGGTATCGACCAGCCGCGCTGGAATTTTTTTGAATTTACGCCAAACAACCAAAACAACCAATAAGCTTAATAAGCCTGTTAAATTGCCCAGTTCTGGGTGATTAAATTGCGACATGATAAATACTGAAGCTTCACGAAAAAAGATGATGAGTCCTAACGTGAAGATCCAAGCTTGCCAATCGATACCTTTTAACTGATCCATGTGTGTTTATTTATAAAATTTGACCTTTCACGTTTTAACCGATTTAGCGCTTTATTTCAAACTCTTCTAATGGTCTTTTAAACTGTTGGGCTTTCTCTCCAAGAATTTCATCAATCGGTAAATGTGCCTGTTTAATGAGCTGCTCAAGTTTATGTGGGGCAATGGCAATGCTCAAAAGGAGCTGACCGTCATCATCATAATGTTCGGATTCAATCACATTCAATTCATAAAGCTGATTTTTGAGTTTCCCATAAGCAGGTTTTAAGCGCAGTTCAAATTTTTGAATTTGTCCCATTAAACATTCATGCACTGCTCTACGAAGTAGGTCTAAGCCTTGTTTGGTATGGGCTGAAACATAAACACGCTCGGGTTGATGAGGTTTGGCATAGATGATTTTTGCTTCATCATGACTTTGGTCAATTTTGTTATACACCCTAAGCGTTGGAATATCAGCACCAATTTCTTTTAATACGGTTTCAACCGCATCGATTTGCTCCATCATGTCTGGACTACTGGCATCGATCACATGTAGCAACAAAGTTGCCTCTAAGGTTTCTTCTAGCGTAGCTTTAAAAGATTCGACTAAAGAATGAGCGAGATTGCGCACAAAACCAACAGTATCTGCAAGAACCAATGTGCCAATACCATCCCAATCCAAACGACGCAATGTTGGATCTAATGTTGCAAAGAGCTGATCAGCTGCATAAACATCACTGTTTGCCAAAATATTAAACAGTGTTGATTTTCCTGCATTGGTATAACCCACTAAGGAAACGGTTGGAATATTGGCCTTTTGACGCGCTGCACGCCCCTGAACTCGTGTTTTACGAACTTTTTCTAGACGATCTTTGAGTTGCTCCATACGAATACGTAATAAACGGCGATCTGTCTCAAGTAATGTTTCACCAGGTCCACGTAAACCAATTCCTCCTTTTTGGCTATCTAAATTGCTTCGACTACGCACTAAACGAGAAGACAAATGATCAAGCTGAGCCAACTCAACTTGTAATTTACCTTCATGTGTACGTGCACGTTGTGCAAAAATATCCAAAATTAAACCAGTACGATCGATGACACGGCATTTTAAAATGCGTTCTAAATTTCTTTCCTGAGCAGGGGATAGGGCTTGGTCAAAAATCACCAATTCAATTTCATCATTCTCGACTTGCTCAGCAATTTCTTCTGCTTTTCCTGTACCAATAAAGAATTTTGGATCAGGTTTAATCCGTTGTACGGTTAAATGGTCTAGAATCTCTGCCCCAGCAGACTTTGCCAACAAGCGAAATTCTTCTGGATCTAAATCTTCTAAGATTTGAACATTTACTGTGACTAGAATGGTTTTTTCACCACCTTGACTTTGATTAACATATTCCACAGATAATACAACTCAGCCATTGCTTGGATAAAAATTCATTCTAAAGGATATTGCAGTGTAAATCCTGAATGAGTGTTGGTGTAATGAAATAAAATTGCAAACAATAAGCGAGATGCCCGTTTTAACCGATAAAGAACGGGCTTAACAGATGCTATAAAAAGATCATATTCTTGAAAAAATTTGATCTATTTAAAATGATAGAGCACCGATTATAATCATCAGTAGGGAGGTAAATTTTACTAAAACGATTTAAGGTCAATGCAAGTTGAATATGATTTGTATACAATAGCCGTGGTTTAATATGAAATATATTCTGTTTAGTGAATGTCTATGACTCAACAACAAGCAATCAAAAAGTCAAAATCATCGAATTTAAGTGCTTTATCTAAAGTTTTTTTATATGGTAAAAAATTAGTATCAAGTACATCTGCTGTTGCAGAAGGCTTTTATCTCGTTTATCGCCATCAATTATATAAAGATCCGAATAATCCAAAAAATACCCGTTACGTTCAATATTTTTGTCGCCGTTTAAGTGAAGTGTTCAATGTGGATGTGCGTGTCCATGGTGATATTCCACGTGAACCTGCATTGTGGGTGAGCAATCATATTTCTTGGTTAGATATTGCTGTTCTTGGCTCAGGCGCACGTGTATTTTTCTTGGCGAAGGCTGAAATTGAGAGTTGGCCAGTCTTTGGAAATCTTGCGAAAGGTGGTGGTACTTTATTTATTAAACGTGGTTCTGGGGACTCTGTTCGTATCCGTGAACAAATTGCAGATTTTTTACGTAAAGATATTCCTGTATTGTTTTTCCCAGAAGCAACAACGACAGATGGATCAAAAGTTAAAAAAGTTCATGGGCGTATTTTAGGCGCAGCCATTGAGGCTAAAAAGCCTGTTCAAGTCTGTGTAATTTGCTATGTCAATCAAGATGGAAAATTAGATAACGTGGTTCCATTTATTGGTGAAACAGGATTTGTTGAGCATGTACAAGCTGTTTTAGAAATGCCTAAAGTAGTGGCACATTTAAAAACCTTTCCTGCTATTTCTACAGAAGGACATACTGTTGAAACGCTGACTCAACAAGTCCAAGAAATGATGCAAAAAGGTTTGGAAGACTTACAGAAAGAAGTTCTTACAATGGACTAGTTTTCAACAGGTTATTGTATTTTTCTTCATTAAATCAATGTGCGTAGGCGAAGTTTCACTTTGCTCACGCCATGTTTAATTTCAGTGTATTCTTGCGTAGCAAACCCAGCAGCCCTTTGTTTTTAGTCATATACACCACTCAACATGGTGGCATTTATTTCTTCTCATGATAGAAAGATCGTCTATATGATTCAAAAGTACAAAATAAATGAATCAAAAAAAAGCTTTAACAATTTTCTAGACTTACATAAAGCCTTCGATCGGCAACCATGAAATCACTTTAATACCAGCTTTTTGCCACCATTTCATTTTGGGTTCTTTTCTAAGTGTAACAATGCCTTGAGGCGTTTCTTTCAGCCAGTTGATTTTGTTTTTTGAGTCTAAAACTAATTTATAGGCATATTTTTTTAAATGCTCATCCATGGTCTTATGTACCGCATTTGCCAATGGCGGGCTATTGATAATCACCCCAATTTCTGTGTTTAAGTTGGCGGAACGTGGATCAAAATTAAAAGAACCAATAAATACTTGCTTATTGTCGATCGCCATCAATTTGGCATGCAAACTTGAACGGCTTAATCCTTTTAAACTGACTTTTGCTTTTTTTGAGATTTCTTCTGAATTGGCATATAAATTTTCCTCAGAGACAGCTGGAAGGAATTCATATAGCTCTACACCATTTTTAAGCAAATCATCACGGTATTTAGCATAAAACGCGTGGACTAGCGCGACATCATTGGCTTTAAATGAATTGGTCAAAACACGAACTTTGACACCTTCTTGTGCCAGTTCAATCAGTTTTGCTTCTCCCTTTTTCTGCGGCACAAAATAGGCAGAAATGAGATCTACACTTTGCGTGGGGATATCTAAACGTTTAACCATCTGAAAGTTGAGATGTTGTTCTTTTTTTGCTTTCGCCTGAATTTTATCTGGTGCGTCTTTTACGACTTCCGCTTTAACCCAATCGAGTTGGATATTGTGATGCAGCCATTCATCAAAGGCATGAGTGCGATTACTTAAATTTAAATAATTTTGCACCGTTATTTCTTGGTAGTGATGAGTGAGTTGTTGTTTTAAGTTGTCATAACGCAGGGTATAAGTATTGTGATTGACAATATTTCTGACAGGATAAGCATAGCTGTGATTCCAATATTCATCAAATGAATGGGTAATATCATCTACTGCTTGTCCAACCAACATGACATCAACATCTGAAAATTGGTAATTGTCACTGACATTATAATATTGATTACTCATATTACGTCCGCCAATCAAAGAAATCTGATTGTCAGCAGTAAAGGTTTTATTATGCATTCGTCGATTGATACGTTTTAAATCCAGTACCATGTCAATCGGGCGCAAGCTTCTAAAACGATATGGGTTGAATAATTTAACTTCAATGTTTGGATGCTGATCCAATGCGAGATAGACACCTTCCATCTGCTTGGCATTGTTATCATCAATTAATAAACGAACTTTAACACCACGATCCGCCGCTTCAATAATTTTATATAAAGCCAATGAACCAATTTTGTCATTGTCCCAAATGTAATATTGTAGATCTAATGTTTTTTGTGCTTTTTCGATCAGATTAATACGCGCTGCAATGGCTTCAAGAGGATCATACAGAACGTGATAACCTGTTAATTCTGGATTTTGACTTTTTAAGGGGTTAATAATTTTTGCCAAAGAAGTGTCTTTGGTGTCTATATCATAGGCATATTCTGGCTTGATATTTTGCTGTTTTGGTAAAGTAGAGCATGCCGAAAGACTTAGAAATAAGCACGAGCTGAGAACAAGCAGCCAGTTTTTAAACTGTTGATTGTCATCTTTTTGCTGTAATTGAGTATTACGATTGATCGTTCGTTGCATAATATTTTCTAAGATTTTTCAGAGCTAGAGTATAATTGTCTTCATTGAAAAGATAAATAATGAGATGACAAGTACATGGTACTTGAGAGATTGAATATGTTTCCTACCCTAACGATAACCTCAATTTTTTATCTCTGCTTTATTGTGCTTGCCATATGGGGAGTCAGCCAAGCATGGATAAGCCAATCTAGAACTGAAACAATCCATCCTTTTAAGTCTTTCGTCCATTTGTTGGCATTTTACCTGTCTTATTTATTAATTCCGTTGTTGTTTTTTAGCATTTATGCAGGTTGGATTGGAATATTTTCCATACACGAAAGTATTTTTATTTTCATATTGAGCGCTTTATTGATATATGCACGGTTTATTGAACCGCATACGGTACATGTCAAACATTTATCTTATGCTCTAGGACAATCACAACGTTTTGTACGACCTGTCAAAGTTGCATTGTTAGCAGATTTACATATCGGGCTTTTTTCAGGGCATGAACGTCAACTCAAAACAATTGTGAAAAAAGTCAACTTATCACAACCTGATTTTGTTGTGGTTGCAGGGGATTGGACTTATGAGCCTGAAAATAAACTGGTCGAAGAACTCGCCATTTTAAAAGAGATTCAAGCACCTGTTTATTCTGTCAATGGTAACCATGATGAACAATATCCTGGACCACCTATTCAAGCGTTGCTGGCAAAAGCATTACAGGCCAACAATGTAATGGACATTGAAGGAAAAATTGTTGAGTTCGATGACTTTCGTTTAATCGGGATTGGAGACTTATGGGCTGGTAAAGCCGATATGCGATATATGCCTGAATTACCTCAAGATAAACCATGGTTAATTTTATCGCATAATCCCGACACAGTGGATATGGTTCCGCAATTACCGACACGTCCATTAATGCTGTCTGGTCATACACATGGTGGACAAGTTGAGTTACCGTGGTTAACCAGTTATGTGATGAAAAAGGTGTCGATCTTAGGGCATAAACGTGGCTTATATCAGCATGAGAATGCAGATGTTTTTGTCAGTGTGGGTACTGGCATGGTGGGTGTACCATTCCGCTTTAGAGTGCCACCAACGATTGATATTATTGAACTACATTAATTTCAAATGAATTTAGGTCTTATAATAATAGAAGGCAACAACGCCGACCAGCAAAATGAATCCAATCAGTAGCCAGAGTGAGCTGGATTTATTTTGATGGTTTAAGTCTTCAACACCTGCTGGGGTGAATGAATGAGCTGAAGCACTGGTATCTTGAGATGAAAAGGTTTCTTGCGAGTCTTTATTTTGTGATTGTCCTTGCATAAAACTTTTAGCAAACTTAGACAATGCATCAGGTTGAGTGAAACCGAGTATGCACTGTAAGGATGTTGGAAGCCTTTAATATTCCAAATACAAGTTCCTTTCTTCATTTATTAATTTCTAGGTTAAAAGTATCTTTAACTTGATGAGCTATTTTGAAAGCTGTTAGCAAAAGTAGACAATAGCTTGCGGTAAAATAAGGTTAATATTTTTCCGATAGCTTAAATAGAGTAAAACTTGATCTTCAAGAAAATAGCATCTATTGCCTACTTTTAAGAAAGAATTTTCATTTTGATTTATTTAATTATTAGAGGAAATATCAAATGATTTACGTCAGTCATAACACTTTAAACTAAGAATAAAAAATGAGTTGATATATATTTTTTACGTAATTCATGCTTAAGGAATCTTAAATTTTATATGATGAGTATTCATAAAAAGATGATTTTTTGATTTTTGAAAGAGCGTAATTAAAATAAATCTATCTATATAGGTCTATTTATTTGATAATTTCTTGTATTAATTTTTTAAAAAAACATAAATTATTAATATTTTTGTTTTAGTGGATAGTTTAAAAGTAAAGTTTCTGGTGTGTTAAATGCTGAATAAATAAAGATATTATTTAGGTTTTAAAATTAAATTTTAAATTCACTTGAAATGTATTATATTGAATTTTATAGTAATTTTGATTTTTATGATTTGTTGTGTTATAAATTATTCTTAATAAATAAATGCTTTTATAAATTTAAATGAAAAATCATGATTAATTTTATTAGTAATTGTATTTGTTTTGAAATTTTTTGATCTATATGCTTCTAATATTAATTATTTTAAGTACTCATTTTTAATAGGAGAGAGGATTAAGTAATATGGAATTATTTATAGAAGAGTTAGAGATTGTTTCTAGTGGGGTTGAAATATGTCATCTATATCTATAGGTAAAAGAAAATCTCAAAAAATAGGAGTAATTTTCTTTAGTTTACTCCTTATTGCTAATTTATATATGCAAATTTATAACTACTTTAATGATAAGGATTTTAAATGGTTTGTAATTTTATGTAACATTTTTTTAATTTTGGTATGTCGTTATTTTTTTAATTTAGAAGATTATTTGAAAAATAAAGGATGGCTGTAAGTTTTTGTAAAGACTGTTTAGCAATAAATTTTTAACTTCATTATGGAGAATATATTATGCGTGAAATTATGATTCAAGAGATGACTTTAGTTTCTGGTGCAACTGATGATGGTAAAGGTGGTTCTACTAGCCGAGATTTCAAAACAGCCTTAATTACATTAGCCGTTGAAAAGAGTTATGAAATTATTGAATCACAGATTGACTACTATACAACTATGTACGAAAGTGCTTGATAATCTGGAGTTGACTTAGAGGTGACAGCTGTTCCTATGTTTACGGTCAGTATGTTTAGTCAATTAAAATCGATGATAGATGGTAATGGTTATACCGAGAAAGCTGGTGGAAACTATTGAGAATTAAGTAAATATTAATATAAATAAGTAGGGTTTAATAATATTATGAATATGAGTTATATTATCTATGGTTTTTCTAGGACAATTTTTGTTTTTTTTATAGTAGTAGCTATAGGGGTTTCTCTAAAATTATTAAATATCAATAATAGTATAGAAATATCAGTGATAATTTTTAATTTATTGTTGATTTTTTGTGGGTATAAGTTTGTGGAAAAATCTTCAAAAGAAAAATACAAAAATAGCTTATTTTTATCGATAATAATAAGTTTTTCTTTTGCTTTGATTTTTTTTCTTTTTAATGAATTTGAATTATTAATTATTTTTAAAAATATCTTGTCTATTTTGTTTTTTATATGTGCTGGTATGTTTGCTAGGTATTTTGTAAAAACTGTTTTTAATAAATATGAAACTTATTGAGTTGTTATGTATTTAAATTTGTATTTTAGCTATTGTTGGTGGGTTTTTATTATATTTCATTAACTGTTTAACTTTTGTTTTAATTTATTGTTGAGGTGGTGTTTATGTTTTAGTAATATGGTAGAAAATGGGGGTTTTATTAGAGTTAAGTGTATTATTTGGTCTAGTATTGATTTGGATTATATATGAATTTTTTTAATTTTTTATTGATGTTAGAGTTGAGGACAGTAAGTTTAAACCCTATTTATTTTGCTTTAACTTCTATTTTTTTTTCTTCAATTTTAATTATTTTATTGTGGTATCAAAATATTAATATTTTTATTTGTATTTTTATTGGTTTTTTAATTTTATGGGAGCGATATTTAATTTTTAAGATTAAAAATGCAGGTTTTAAATTATAAGTACCTATATTAGGTTAATTTTTACAGAGGATTTTAATATGAAAGAACTTTCTTTAATTGAATTAGAATTAGTAAGTGGTGCAAGTGGTGAATGCTTGGCTGCAGCAGTATTTTTAGGTGTGTCTCCTTTAGGAGGGCCTTGGGCCGTTGCTGGTGCAGCCTTTACAGCTTATAGTGCTTGTGTTGCAGGAAATGACTATTGTAATGATGGCACTAATTATGGGAGAGGTGGTAAAGATGGTGGAAACTATTAATATTTAAACATTAGCCCTCTTGCGAAAGTAGGTTTTTTGGTCATTTAGGTTTTATGTAATATCTTTTAAATCAAAGACCATACCTACTTAAATTTTGACTAAAGCAAGAGGTCTATTAATAGCTAGACTTTAAGCTTAGTTTGTTGTTTTTACTTGAATATTTTTTAAGTGATTTATCATATTTTTAAATTTATTTTATTAATATTGGTTCTGTTTCATTTTTTAATTTTATCACTATTTCAACTTGCTAATATTTTTTATTAATTTTTATAATTTGGTGTAATTTAATGATTGTTAACTTTAATTTTAATCAAAGAAAGTTTAGAGAAAAATTTTTGTATAAAGAGCCGTATTTATTCAAGAAAGCAATTCATAAACAGGAGCTCACATGGAATGATGTAAATGAGTTGTATAGCCGTGCTGATATATCACATATTAATTTTAAATTAATGGATGGTTATGAAGTTTCTAAAGATAAATATGTTGAAGTATATAATAACTTAGGGGTGGTTGAGTATAAATGTATTACATCAGTTCTTTATGAATATCTTAGGAATGGTGCAACTTTAGTTTACAATAGAATTAAAAATGAACCATTTGTAGATAATATAAGTAGACAAGTTGCCAGTTTTGCAGAAGCACATACAATAACGGGTGGATATGCTGCATTTAGTTCAAAGTCCTCTTATAAGAGTCATTGGGATACACGAGATGTTTATGCGGTACAGTTATTAGGAAGAAAACGATGGATTTTGAGGAAACCTAATTTTGAATTTCCCTTGTATATGCAACAAACTAAATATTTCTCAGATATAAAAGAGCCTGAAGAGATTTATATGGATGTTATTTTAGAAGCTGGAGATATTTTATATATACCACGTGGTTGGTGGCATGATCCATTGCCACTTGATGAAGAAACTTTTCATCTGGCGGTTGCTACTTTTGCACCTACAGGCTTTGAATACATGCAATGGTTGCAAAATGAGATTCCGAGTATTTTAGATTGTCGTAGAAATTTTAGTGATTATGAACATGATGCAAAGATGATTCAGGATATTAGTAATCAAGTTTCAGAGATTATTAAAGATAGGAAGTATTATGAAAGCTTTATGATGCATCATATGGTAAATCATCATGTACCATCAACATTATCTTTAGATATTTTAGGTAATGGTAAAATTGGGCAGTTAGAAGAAGATCAAAAGCTTTGCTTAAATGCAAACTTAGTATATGTATTTGATGATGGTTTCGTCATTATTAATGGAAATAAACTCAATGTAGATACAATAAGTTTACAACTGATTCAGTATTTGTTCGAACATCGGTATTCATTCGTTGCGGATATAGTTGCTCAATTCAATAATTATCCAGCAGATAAAATAAAAAAACTTCTTTTCCAATTGGCTTTGGAAAATATTATTGGTCTTGTGACGTGAATTTTTAGATGAGTTCAAACTTATTTCGTAAAGAAGTCTTTGATGCAAAAATAACTCGATGGACGGGAAGCATTATTCTCTCTCGCCCATTTAGTTTTACTTTCTTAACAATTTGCGCATTGTCCATTGCGTTAATTATTGTTGCTTTTGCTATATGGGGAAGTTATACCAAACGCAGTACGGTACAAGGTCAATTGATTCCACAATCTGGATTAATTCAAGTTTATGCCACCCAGCAGGGCACTATTGTTAAAAAGAATGTGTATGAAGGACAAATGGTTAAACAAGGAGATATTCTTTTTGTCATATCAACAACTAACTATGGAGAACATGGTGATATTACTGCAGCTTTATCTAAACAAACTCAATTAAAAGAGCTGTCGATTCGTAATGAAATTATACGATTGCGTTTACTTCACAAAAATGAAAGAGAAACAACGTTAAACCAAATAAATTTATTAAAAGAAAACTTAATAAAGATGGATAATTTAATTCTAAATCAAAAAAATCGCGTCAATTTAGCTAAAGTAAATCAAGAGCGTTACGAACAAGCATTTAAGCTGAACGCAACATCAAATGAAGAGTTTGAAACAAAAAAAGCAGATTTTTTAAGTCAACTTGATCAATATGAATCATTACAGCGTGAAAGAATAACTTTTGAGAAACAGTTAAATGAACAGTATATCAATCTAGGTGGATTGAAGAATAAGCAGAATAATGAAATTGAACAGTTAGAACGCTTGTCGTCTACAAATACTCAAGAATTCATTGAAATGCAATCTAGACAGCAGATCGCAATACAAGCGCATACATCTGGAGTGGTGAGTACGGTTAATGCCGAGGTAGGGCAATTTGTTGATTTATCTAAACCCTTATTGGTTATTCTTCCCGAAAATACCCCTTTAATTGCACAATTTTATGTGCCTAGCCGTGCAATTGGGTTTGTTAAAGAAGGTGATCAGGTTTTATTACGTTATCAAGCATACCCTTATCAAAAATTTGGTCATGCGAAAGCGCAGATTTTATCTGTAGCAAAAACGGCATTGGCAAGTCAAGATTTAAAAGCAATAGGGACTATTTCTCCACAAGAACAACTCAATAATGAACCCGTGTATTTGGTAAGAGCAAAACTTGATAAACAGATGGTAAAAGCTTATGGAAAGGATATGCCTTTACAAGCGGGAATGACCCTTGAAGGAGATATTATGCATGAAAAGCGTAAATTGTATGAGTGGGTTTTAGAACCATTGTTTAGTATTACAGGAAAACTATAGTCCATGCGTTATCTTGATCGTTTATCTTTAGGTCTAGGTCGAAAAATTCCTGTAATACTACAAACAGAGTCATCAGAATGTGGGTTAGCTTGCCTCGCAATGATTGCAGGCTATTATGGTTATGAATCAGACCTTTTAACATTAAGACAGAGATATCCTATATCTCAAAAAGGAGCAACACTTACAACTTTGGTTAAGATAGCCAATAAATTGCATCTTACGACTCGCCCGCTCAAGCTTGAACTGGAGGAGTTAAATCAATTAAGACTGCCATGTATTTTACATTGGAATTTAAATCATTTTGTGGTTTTAAAAAATGTATCAGCAACAAAAATAACGATTGTTGATCCAGCTTTTGGGGAAAAAGTATTTACCTACGATCAGGCTTCATCGCATTTTACAGGGATTGCTTTAGAGTTATGGCCCGATTCTGACTTCGAAGAAAAAAAAGATAAAACAAGTATTCGTATTTTTAAATTATTTGGTGAAATTAGAGGATTATGGAAATCTTTAGGGCAAATTCTGATTCTTGCTTTAGTCCTAGAAGTTTTCTCTCTCGTCAGTCCATTCTTTATGCAATGGGTGATTGACCATGCAATTGTTTCTGCTGATTTAAACTTACTCACGACCTTGGCAATCGGTTTTGGCCTGTTAATAATATTGAGTAGCTTAATTAGCTTGCTACAAGCATGGGTGGTTATGCATATGGCAACCACATTGAATGTACAATGGAAAGCCAATATTTTTCATCATCTTGTTAACTTACCAACCACTTTTTTTCAGAAACGTCATTTAGGGGATATTATTTCCAGATTTGGCTCGATTGATGCAATTCAAAGAACGCTAACAACATCATTTATTACAGCCATTCTTGATGGGTTGATGACAATTTTTACATTAATACTAATGTTTGTATATAGTCCAAAACTAGCATGGATTGCAGTAATTTCGATGTTATTGTATGCGATTATACGCTGGATTTGGTATTACCCTTTAAGACGAGCGACAGAAGATCAAATTGTCCATGCTGCAAAGCAAAATACTCATTTTATGGAAACAATGCGTGGCGTAAAAGCAATCAAACAATTTGAAAAACAGGACTATAGACAAGCAACATGGTTAAACTTATTTGTAAACCAGATTAATGCTGGATTGACAACACAGAAGCTAAATCTCATGTTTGGGTTTGTAAATACATTATTATTTGGCTTACAGAATATTGTTATCATATGGTTAGGCGCAACTTTAGTCATTGAGGGCGAATTTACTGTTGGTATTTTAATGGCTTTTATTGCCTATAAAAATCAGTTCGGTGGGAGAGTAAGTTCTCTCATTGATAAGTATGTTGAAGTAAGAATGCTTAGTCTACATGGTGAACGTCTAGCGGATATCGTACTTACTGAACAAGAAAAAACAGAAAGTTATTTATCTATTCCTGAGTCCTCAGAACTACAAAAAACAGAAATTGATGTCAGGTCTCTGAGATTCAGATATTCAGAAGATGAATCTTGGATTATTCATGGTATTAACTTTAATATTCCAGAAGGACAATCTGTAGCAATTGTCGGTCCTACGGGTTGTGGAAAAACTACACTGATGAATTTACTGTTAGGTAATTTAACACCTGAGCATGGGGAAATTAAAATTGGTGAGCAAAGCATAAAGAGCCTTGGTGTTAATCAACTCAGGCATTTTATCGCCTATGTTGCCCAAGATGATGTGTTGTTTGCAGGTTCAATTCTTGAAAATATTAGTTTTTTTGATGAAAATGTTGGGCAAAATTGGGTTGAACAATGTGCAAGAATGGTTTCAATACATGATGAAATTATGGCTATGCCTATGGGATATCAGACATTAGTAGGTGATATGGGAAATATTTTATCTGGAGGGCAAAAACAGAGAGTATTATTAGCAAGAGCATTGTATAGAAAGCCTAAGATTTTATTTTTGGATGAGGCAACGAGCCATTTAGATATCATCAAAGAGAAAGAAATTAACGACATGATTAAAGCACTCAGGATTACTAGAATCATTATTGCTCATCGACCAGAAACAATGGTGTCTGTTGATCGCATTATTGCTTTAAATAATGGTCATATTGTTAGTGATCAAATGATTGATTCTATGTAATGTACTTTATAATCTATTTAGAAAACTATTTAAAACCCTAAGATGTTGATTTTTTAGATGCATGTTTTTCTTAGCGGGTGCTTAACAAGTAGAGTATGAATGCAATAATGATCACGATAACAATGATAAACAAAGGTGAACGTTTTTTCTTCGATTGATCTTCAATTCCTACCAATGGGCTTATTGAGGCGCTTGGACGTGTGTGCGCGTGAAGCGTGGCATCTGTTGTGGTTTTCTGGGTTCTTGTTTGCATAGCGGTAAGATAATCCGTTGCTGAATCATAGCTTGCTCCACCCGCAAATTGATCCATAATATCATCCCAGTCAGGATGATGTTCATCAATGCGTTCTTTATGACCATCCTGATATAAAATAAAAATTTCACCTGTGCTGTAGTTAGTTTGAATAGATTTGTACTGAGGATGAGAATGCTGATAAAAATCCTGGTCAGATTCAAAGTCGAGAATGTTAGAATCAGGATTCTCAGCTAATTCCTCCACAAAATCTTTAGCATCTTTTAGACCCAGATGACTTTGGTCCATGACCAATTTTATTGCTTCAATCTTACGACCTTGTTGGATGAGCGATAGAATTTCATGATGTTGTATCGTTTGAGGCGTATTTAAATCATCTGTGTTCTGATGAGCGTATTCACTGTAAAAAAATTGCGCCTGATTTTCAAATTGATCAACAAAGTCTTTGGACTCTTTTAAACCTAAATTTGAGTGATCTTTAACATATTTAACTGCTTCAACTTTACGGTTATGTTGAAGAAGTAAACGAATTTCCTGCAATTGATGATTATTAAAATGTGTCATTGTTCACCTTTGAGTATTGGTTTTAGCACGACTTAGTAACCGCCAGTAAGCCTTAGGAATTTTTATTAATCATAGAATTAATTCATTTTTTATTACAAAACAAAGCCAAATAAAAGTAGTAATTTGTGTGCGAATAGGCAATATTTTAAAACTGTCATAAAGTTTTGTTATTTTTAAAGTCATCCTATTTTAAAACCCTATAAGAGGACGCTGCCATGACTCGTGATTTTGAAAAATTTCCAGAAGATGATAATGGTAATCTACTTTGGCAAATGCACGAAGATGGTGATGATTTAGACGAAATACATGAGCTTGAATTCTCAATGTATTTCAAGACACAGGAACTTGCTGAAAAATGTGCGATTTCTCTGTTGCTTGAAGAACAAAAAATATCACTGTATTTAGATGAAGAAGTACATCCTAATGAATGGGTGATTACCATCTATGTCAATCTTTTTCCAGAATATGAGGATATTGTGGACTTAGAACAATGGTTTACTAAGATTGCCGAGCAGTTCGATGGTGAATATGATGGTTGGGGATGTACAACTTATGTCTTTGATATCGAAGAGAGTGATGATCAACAATTAAATTGAGATCAATTATTTATAGAGCATATCCAAAGAGATATGCTTTTCTTTTTTAAGTTTCAAACTACTAAAGCCATACAAATACCAATAATTTACAGCGCTAAACTAGATATTTAACAAGAATAAATAATCAAGGATGTAAAAGATGAGTAATACTGTAAAATTGCATCGTGTTTTTAGTGCACCACCTGAACGTGTTTATAAAGCATTTTTAGACCCAGATGCACTGGTTAAGTGGATGCCACCGCATGGTTTCACCGCCAAAATACATCATATGGATGCCACAGAGGGTGGTTCATATCGAATGTCATTTACCAATTTTTCAACGGGTTCAATTCATTCGTTCGGCGGAACGTATGCGGAACTTATTCCGAATCAACGGATACGTTATTTTGATCGTTTTGATAATCCTGAATTGGCTGGTGAAATTGAAGTCATCATTGAAATAAAAAGTGTGCTTGTGGGAACAGAAGTAAATATTACTCAGTCGGGTATTCCTGAAGTCATTCCTGTTGAAGCTTGTTATTTAGGCTGGCAAGAATCGCTGCAGCTTCTCGGTCTTTTAGTCAATCCAACTATTCCTGATCAATAAAAAATAGACCAGTAGAGTTTAATAAAAGTGACAATTTATACAAAGCGTATCTATGAGGAAGTGTCTGAAAAAGATGGAAAACGTATTCTTGTGGATCGTTTATGGCCGCGCGGAATAAAAAAAGAAAATGCACATATTGATGTGTGGCTTAAAGAAATTACACCTTCAAATGATTTAAGAAAATGGTATCACCAAGATATTGAGCATCGTTGGGACGAATTTAGACTGAAATATAAGGCTGAATTAGAGCAACAACAGGCACATTTAGAACAACTACGACAATGGGGTCAACAGGGTTCAATGACTTTATTAACTGCTGTCAAGAATGAAGATCATAATCATCTGACAGTACTGCTTGAGGTGCTGAATCATCAAGTCTCGTCATGATGTTTATTATTCCTTATATTTGTTAGGGGTTTTAAGTTGATGAAAAATGGATAGATGTTATGATGCTTCTTTTTTAATATTATAGGAGTGAATCATGTCATTGCCTAACTGCCCAAAATGTAGTTCTGAATATACCTATGAAGACGGTGATTTGTTGATTTGCCCTGAATGTAGTTATGAATGGAAAGAAGGTGAGTTATCACAAGCTGAAGAGCAAGTTGTCATCAAAGATGCTGTAGGTAATATTTTGGCAGATGGCGATGCTGTTACTGTCATTAAAGATTTAAAAATCAAAGGTTCATCTTCAGTGGTAAAAGTGGGTACTAAAGTTAAAAGTATTCGTTTGCTTACAGATAGTAGTGATGGTCATGATATCGATTGTAAAATTGAGGGTATTGGTCAAATGAAGTTGAAATCTGAGTTTGTTAAAAAAGTTTAAACCTTTTGCTCACTGATGTTGCCTGAAATTTAAGCTATTTAAGAGAAGATGAAAGCATGCAGGATATTGAGTTTTTACAATACGCCGTGAATCTTGCTAGAGAAAATGTTGAGAAAGGTGGTCGTCCTTTCGGTGCAGTTATTGTTTATCAAGGCGAGCTAGTGAGTACAGGCGTTAATCAGATTTTAGCTCACAATGATCCGACTTCGCATGCAGAACTGAACGCAGTACGCCAAGCTTGCCAGAAATTACAACGTTTATCTTTAAAAGATTGTGTGGTCTATGCAAGTGGTCAGCCTTGCCCAATGTGTTTGGCTGCAATGCGGATGGTTGGCGTGGAGAAAATTGTCTATGCTTATTCCAATTCTGATGCAGAACCTTATGGTTTATCGACTGAACAGGTGGCTGTACAACTTAGACAGCCTCCACAACAGCAAGATGGCTTACAATTTGTTCAATTAAAATTGGATCTGCCTTTTCATTTATATCAAATTTGGCAGCAAAGCAGTAAGTAAGATGTGGTTTAATAAGTTTTTTCTTAAAATTCAAGTGGCTTTAGAATCACTCATAGATTGATCTATGCGTGATTCAGTTTGAGTTTATGATTTAATGATTTGTTGCAATGGCAATTTTTTTCACATTTAAGCGTTGTGCTGCTGCCATAACCATCGCGACATCTTTATATTCAGTGAATTGGTCAGGTTGTACTTTGATCTGATCTTGATCAGATTTTTGTGCAACACTTGCCAATAAAACTTCCAACGCTTGTTTGTTTTCCACCTCTTGATTATTCCAAAAAATTTTACCTTGTGGATCAATTCTCAAATTGATTGGCTCTAGTGGTTGATCTTGATTGGGTGGAGGATTGCCATTAGGTAAATTAATATTAATCGCATTATTGGGGATCGGGATAGTAATGATGAACATGATGAGCAAGACCAGCATGACATCGATAAGCGGTGTCATATTGACATCCAACATGACATCATCATCTTTATTTGAACCAACATTCATCGCCATAAAATATTCCTCTTATTTGATCATGGTGCAGCAACAGGAGTGGTCACAAAGGCAATTTTGCCAATACCTGCCTGTTTGGTCGCACTAATGACTTCATCAATTGCCTCAAATTTGGTGACTTGATCTCCCCGAATGTGTACCTCAGGCTGAGGGCGTTTCTGAGCTTCCACCTGTAAACGACTGATCAACGTAGTTTTGTCTGCAATATATTTTTCGTTCCAAAAAATATCACCTGCTTTATTGACTGCAATTTGAATATTGATGGGCTTGGTCACATAAGGTGTATTTTTTTCCTCAGGTAATTTGACTGGCACTGTATGTATGGCAACCGGCACAGTAATTAAAAAGATAATCAGCAAGACCAACATAATATCAACCAATGGTGTGGTATTGATGGCTGAAATTACATCATCTTCATCGCCCTCTGAATTTACGCTCATTCCCATGCTAAATACCTCGTATTATTGTTTATATTATTTAAGATCATCGGTATTTTTGATTTCACCACTCAATAACACTGTGTGCAGATCAGAACCAAAAGTACGAACATTGTCCAAAACTGCTTTGTTACGTCGAGTGAGCCAGTTATAGCCGAGTACGGCAGGTACTGCGACAGCAAGACCGATTGCAGTCATGATTAAGGCTTCGCCCACAGGACCAGCAACTTTATCAATGGATGCCTGTCCTGAAATTCCGATTGCGGTCAAGGCATGGTAAATTCCCCAAACCGTCCCAAATAACCCCACAAAAGGAGCAGTTGAACCTACTGTCGCCAAGAATGCCAAGCCACCACTTAAATGACTTTGGATTTTATCTATGGCACGTTGAATCGAAATCGTGACCCATGTATTAAAATCAATACGCTCTAGTAAATTACCTCCATGTTTTTTTGTTGAATGAATCCCTTTTTCTGCAATAAAACGGTATGCACTTGTTTCATTTAATGTTTCTGCTGCATGGTCAATCGAAGCTGCATCCCAAAATTTAGCTTCAACTTCTTTTCCCTGACGTTTGATCTTGGCTTGTTGGATAAACTTGGTCACCATGATGTACCATGTACCAATCGACATCAGCACCAAGATAAATAAGGTCGATTTAGCAACGATATCGCCTTCACGCCATAACGCTTCTAAGCCATAAGGATTGTGAACAGCTTGACTTGTAGCAGGTTGAGGTGGTGGGGTATGGGCACTATTATTGGCATTTTCAGTAGTTTGAACTGCTGTTGCTGTAACTGTTTCTTCTGCAAATACGCTAGAAATAGGCAGTACACTGGTACCTGCTAAAACACTTGTTAATGCAAAAAGTCGGACAGTTTTCATCATTTTATTCATTCAGGATCTCCAATTTTTTAATTAATTCATTACAAATTCATAGGGAATGTCATACCAAGAATCTTGAGGTTCACCATTCTTCAAGGCAGGTTTGAAAGTACATAAACTGAAAGCTTTTGAAGCTGCTCTATCTAAAGCTTTACTACCACTCGATTTTTTAACTTTGGCTTCTTTAACTTTGCCATCAGCACCAACAAAGACTGAAATAAGAACTTCACCTTGTTCTTCACTCTGTAAAGACTCCCTTGGATAATCAGGCTTTTTACAGCCCGCTTCACCACGAGAAACACCACGTGTTTCACCAGCAGGTTTGGATTTTGGCGTAGGATCAGATTTCTGCTCTGACTCTGTTTTTTGGGTTGGTGTAGACTCTGGGCTTTCAGATGTTTTCTGTGTTGGCTTTTCAGTTGGTTTTTCCTGAGGTTTCGAATCTGGATTGGTTTTTTGCACCTGTTTTTCACGAGGTTTTGGATCGGGTGTTTTTAATACTTTCTCCACTAACTTTGGAAGCTCAGGTGGTTTTTCAATAGGTTTTGGTTTTTCTGGTTCAGGCTTTTTGTCCTGAATGATGAGTAATTCAACTGGCTTATCAGTCGGCTTTTCCACATGCTTAGACAATCCTGTAATCAGTCCATAAAGAATGATCAGATGCAGAAGAATTACAGCTCCAATACCAATCAGGCGTTTGGCAGAATTATTTTCTAATTCTGAAAAATTCTTGCCCATTGCGACTCCTGAAATGAGAGACAAACAATAAATAGCGCAAAAGAGGCTATATAAAAATTGTGTTCAATTTTTTGTTTGACGATGTGAACGATTTACTTTCACAAACAACAGAAGAAATTGGGCTGCTGTTTGTGAAATACTCAGTTAAAACTTATAGGTCGCTCTTAGGTAATATGCACGACCTGTTGGATCGGCATAACTTGAGTCATAGCCATATTGGAAGTTATCTGTAACGTTCGAGGCTGGTGGATCTTGATCAAAAATATTTTTGATTCCTGCAGTGAGTTCAAGATTCTTAAATCCACTATAAGTACTTGCGATGTTGTAGAGAGTGTAATCGCTTACACGATGTTGGTCGTATTTTGCTTCACCCGTTGTATTTGAGTCTTTATAGCCACGGCTAAATTGTTGTTCAAAGATCATTTTCCATTTGTCGTAGCTCCAATTTACATTGGCAACATGTTTCCAGCGTGTATACACTTGTTGATTGTAATAGCTCCCTACACGACCGATCCATTCACCGCCTTTTTCTTCTTGTTTGTCATATTTGATGACATAGGTTCCGTCAATACCAAACCCAAATCGTCCAGTTTTGGTCACAGGTGTAAGATAATTCAAACTTAAATCAACCCCTTGAGTTTTGATCCCTCCCATATTGATCAAAGTGGTACTGACATATTTGATACGACCATCTGCGTCACGGACAAAAAGACTTGCATATTTATTTGGATCTGCGAAAACAATTGAATCTGTAATGGCATCGATTAGATTATCAACTTTGATGTTGTAATAATCTGCTGTGAATACAAGGTTTTTGATCGGTTCAAATACCACGCCAGCTGTATATGATGTTGATTCTTCAGCTTTTAAATCTGGGTTTCCACCTTGCATACGCTTAAATTGAACATTACATTCTGTTTGATATTGTGGTGAACTTGCAGCTCCACCTGGGCAAAGTACAGGATCATTGTATCTTGAGCCTGTGTAGGTCTGGCTTTGAGGTGCATTGATGTCGTATAAACTTGGTGCACGGAAGCCTGTGCTATAGGATGTGCGGAACATTAATTGTTTTAAAGGTTCCCAACGCAACGCTACTTTAGGATTGAAAGTATCCCCAAAGTCACTGTAATCATCATAGCGTGCGGCAAGTTGTGCCTCTAAATTGGCTAAAATCGGAATATGTAATTCAGTAAATACGGCTGAAATATTACGATCACCTTTACTCACAGGTTTGTCTGGATCTATTCCACTGCCAGGCACTTGTCTAACAATTTCAGCATTAATTTTTTGATCCCAATTTTGTTTGGTAAAACTTCCACCTAAAGCAAAGCCAACATCACCAGCAGGTAAGCTGTAGATGGGGCGAGATACAGTGACATCAACAGAAGTTGAATCTAAACTGGCTTTATTGGTATCTCCGTTGACTTCAAATGATTTCCAAATATTGGCATCTGCTGAGGGACCAAATGGATTGAGCGAACCATCATTTAATGCAGCTTGAACTTTACTTTGGTTAAGATAACCAGCATTAAAGCTGTCTGTTGCCTTGCTTTTTGCATAAGTTAAACCTGCATTGATATCCCATCCATAAGCTTCACCTTCAATTCCAGCAAAAGCTCGGTGAGAGTCATTGGTTGTTTTGCCAGAGCGATTGCCACCTTGTGAACGCAGATAAAGTTGTAAATCTGCATCATTCAAGCCACTCACTTCTGGGGTGATTCCTTTGCCTGGATAATATTGACTTGTACTTGGCAGTGTTACAGAACGACTGTATACATCAGGGGCAATCGAGGTTGTCACTTCATTGCGAGAAAAAATATACTCACCAATTAAATTAAATTGATCTGAAAGTTTAAATGTACCTCGACCAAGTGCTGAAATTGTTTCAACTTCTGGGGTAATGCCAATCAGTGCTTGCGTGTTCAAATAGCATAAGCCTCCATCTGCAATAACATTGGGCGTGTTATTACAATTTGTATTGCCATATGGGTTTGCAAAAATATTGGATTTTGGCTCAAAAAAGTTTGCAGGAAAGGCATTTGCTGAACTGGCATCTAGTCCCAGTTCAGGGATTACGCCCCCGCGACGACTGATTTTACGGTCTTTCGCCATGATATTATTGGCTCTACGATAATCAACTACGCCGTAAACGTTAAAGCCTTGTTCGTCTAAATTACCATATCCCCCAAAAATAGAAATGTCTTGTTTATCTCCACCACTGGCTTCAGGTTGAGTAGCACCAACACTAATATTGAGTCCTTCAAAGGATTTTTTTGTAATGAAATTAATTACACCTCCTATTGCATCTGCGCCATACACGGCGGAAGCACCATCACGGAGAATCTCTATACGCTCCACCATTGCCATTGGAATAATATTAAGATTGGTGGTGGATGTGCTGAAAGGGCTATAAGCCAAACGACGACCATTGAGTAATACCAATGTTTTATCTGTTCCTAAACCACGAAGGTTGGCAGAAGAACCCTCTGTATTACTTGCTCCGACGTTTTGTGAAGTTGAAAATCCTGCTTGGTTTGAACTGACTTTGGTCAACGCTTCTTCAACTGTGGTGACCCCTTGTTTCGCTAAATCATCTCCTTTAATAATTGTAATGGGGGACGCACTTTGGGCAGCAACCCCTTTGATCGAAGAGCCTGTGACCGTCACTTTTGCCACTTTGGTTGTTTGAGGGCTTTCTTCATTTTCCGCTGCTTTTGCTACAGAGAGGTACATCAAACTTAAACTAAGTATGCTTAATTTAAGAATATTTTTCCCCATTACTGGCGATTCCAAAGAACGAAACTCTTTGTTCATTTTCATATTTTCAGACATCCGTTTTTTTTTGTACTTAGCGATATTGCTGCAATGCTTTCTAGCAATACAAGTGCCAACTATCTAATTATATGTTGTAAAAATATACAAAAAATTGCTAATAAATTACGTTACTAGTGTCTAATTATCTTATTCTTCCGTGGCTTGATTGAAAAAATCTAATTTTTAAAAAATATTAAGGAAAGATGAAAAGATTGTAATTAAAGGTGTTGTTTTATGGTGATTATGTTTAAGCAATGTTTTTAAAATCAAATGTTTAATATAAGTTATGAGTATTATATAAATTTATTATGATTTAAATTTTTATATTATTTTATAATAATCATATATTTATTAATTATTTTAAAGTGTTTGATAAAATAAGTGAGCAATTTTGGAACACTGGTGTCCTTAAATTGTGCAATATAAGTCATTTTGATAAAGGTTATACGAATTTAATATTTATATCAGTTATCGTACAAATTATTATATGTCGAACTTTGATAAATCCTTAATAATTGTCAATTTATTACGGTAAAAATAAACAAAATTTACAACGTTGATTATGGGTGGCATGAAATTCGCTTTCGATTTAGGGCTGTTATCTTGTGCAGTTTTTCACTATTGTTAATTTGATATTTGGTTTCGTACCAAAGCGGTAATGTACAGGATGATCGTACCGTTAGCATACTGTTTCATATGATCTGATTCAGAGCTGAGGCGCTTTTCAAGGTTTGCTACTCTTATAAAAACACATAGGTATGAATTTGGAATCTAAGCTTTTACGTATTGCGTTGTGTGCTTATGCAATCGGTTGTGGGGAACTCGTCATTGCGAAAACTCCTGCGCAACCCAATAAAATTTTGAATTTGGCCTTTGAAGCGCCAGATGATGGTTTTGATATGGTTAAAACCTATAATTACTACAGCGGCAATATCGCAGAAGCGATATTTGAGCCTTTGTTAAAATATGATTATTTGGCTCGACCAGTGGTACTCGTGCCCAATACAGCACAGTCCTTACCAAAAATAGAACAAGAGGGTAAGGTTTATACCTTTAAAATTCAGCCTGGAATTTATTTCACCGAAGATCCTGCATTTAAGGGAAAACGACGTGAATTGACTGCTCAGGATTATATTTACTCAATACAGCGTATCAGTGATCCGAAAAATCACTCTCCAACTTACTCTTTTATCGATGGTAAGATTCAAGGTTTAGTATCTGTGGTTGCTCAGGCAAAAAAGACTGGAAAGTTTGATTATGATGCACCGATTGCAGGGCTTAAAGCTTTAGATAAATATACATTGCAATTTACCCTTACCCGTCCTGACTATAATTTCCCATATATTTTAGCTTATGTCACTTTTAGCGGAACAGCACGAGAAGTTGTTGAGTTTTATGGAGATCGTATAGCGCAACATCCCGTAGGTACTGGACCCTATCAACTCAGTAAATATGTGCCACGTAGTAAAATTGAATTAGTGGCAAATCCTGACTATCGTGGTTTTATCTGGAATTATAAATCTACAGGAACAGCTTGGGATAATCAGTTGGTCAAGGAAATGACAGGCAAAAAAATGCCCCAAGTCGGTAAGGTTGTGGTCAGTATTATTGAGGAGGAGCAATCCAGATGGTTAGCGTTTAAATCTGGGCAATTGGACTTTGATAAATTAACCTCTAATGCTGTTCCACAGGCACTCAATGGTACACAATTAAAACCTGAATTAAAGAAACAAGGTATTCAGCACTTTCCCAATAAAGATCCAGAAATTACTTACACCATGTTCAACATGAAAGATCCAATTGTGGGTGGCTATAGTTTAGATAAAATCGCCTTGCGTCGAGCGATTACCTTGGCATATAACCAAGAAGAAGCAATTAAGCAGCTTTATAAGGGACAAGCTGTCCGAGCTGAAATGCTCGTGCCAGATGGTGTACAAGGGCATAATGCCCAATATCGCAGTAGCGTGGCTTATAACCCTCTATTGGCGAACAAACTACTGGATCGATTTGGCTATAAAAAAGCCAAGGATGGATACCGAACTTTACCCAATGGGCAGCCATTGACATTGAAATACAATACGGAAAATAGTTCCAGTTCAGTCATTCATTCTGAGTTATGGAAGAAAAATTTGGACGCGATTGGGGTGCGTGTTGAATTTAAAGTCAGTAACTTTGCTGATAATTTAAAAGAAGCCATGCAATGTAAGCATATGATTTGGGGTGGTGCGTGGATTGCTGATTTCCCTGAAGGCGAAAATTTTGCTCAGTTGCTTTATGGTCCTAATTCAGGAAAAGGCAATTTAAGTTGTTATCAATCTAAAGCTTACGATTCACTTTATCAGCAAGCCTTAACCTTACCACCACAACAACGACAGCCTTTTTATGAAAAAATCAGTCGTCAGATTGAAGCCGATAATCCTTGGATTATACATACCACCCGAATTCGTAATTGGTTATTGCAACCACAAGTTCAAGGCTATAAAGCGCACCCAATGATGAATACCGTTTGGCAATATCTTGATGTACAGTCAATCAAAAAATAACTGATAAAGTTGAAGGAAATGATGAAGGATAATTTAAATAGGAAACTTAAACAGATTGGGTTAAGTGTATTGTTGGGCAGTATGATGCTTACAGGCACGATGAATGTTTTTGCCAAAAGTCCAGCAGATCCAAATAAGGTTTTACGTTATGTTTTTCCCGTTGCGGAAACGGGATTTGATCCAGCTGGAACACAAGATTTGTATTCTGCACATGTGCATAATTCAATCTTTGAAGGCTTATATACCTATGATTATCTAGCATCACCTGCCAAATTAGTCCCGCGTACTGCTGTAGCATTGCCTGAAGTGAGTGCTGATGGGTTGACCTATACCTTTAAAATTAAAAAAGGTATCTATTTTGCAAAAGATCCAGTGTTTAAAGGTAAGGCGCGAGAGTTAACTGCACAAGATTATGTTTATTCTTATAAACGTTTATTAGATCCAGGTTTACATTCACCCAATAGTTGGTTGTTGGATGACAAGATCGTGGGTATAGATAAACTCCTTGATCAAGCCAAAAAAACCGGGAAGTTTGATTATGATCAACCTGTTGCAGGGCTTCAGGCAACAGATCGTTATACTTTGGTGATTAAGTTAAAACAGCCTGATCAAAACTTTCCAATGCTCTTGGCACATCAGCCAGCAGGTGCGGTGGCTCGGGAAGTAATTGAACATTATCGCGATAAATCCGGATTTGCTATGGCTCATCCTGTAGGTACAGGTCCTTATATTTTGACCAAGTGGATTCCTGGCTCACGTATTATTTTAAAAGCAAATCCTGACTATCGTGGCTATGTTTGGGATTTCAAAGCTTCAACACCCGAAGATCAGAAAATTGTCGATGCGATGAAAGGCAAAAAGATGCCGCAAATCGGTGTGGTTGATATTCAAGTGATGGAAGAAGCGCAATCACGCTGGTTATCGTTTAGCAAAGATGAAACAGACTTATTCGTCCTTGATGGTGATTTAACTGTTCAAGCGATTCAGGATGGTCAGCTCAAGCCTGAACTGGCGAAAAAAGGCATTCAACTTTCCCGAATTGTCGATCCTTCGATTGATTATTATTACTGGAATATGCAGAATCCTGTTGTTGGTGGTTTAAGTAAAGAAAAAATTGCTTTACGTCGTGCCATGGCAATGGCGTATTCCCCAGATAACCAAATTAAAATTTTAATGAAAGGGGATGCACAAAGATTACAGTTCCCTGTCCCTTACGGGGTAGTGGGGCATGATCCAAATTATAAAACCAGTATCCCTTATTCAGTCAAAGCAGCCAATTTACTTCTTGATCGTTATCACTATAAAGTGGGGGCAGATGGTTGGCGAACTTTGCCCGATGGTAAGCCGTTGGTGATCGAATTAGCAGTTTATGGGGGGAGTGCGCGTAGTCAGCAGAGTGCCGAATTTTGGAAAAAAACGTTAGACAATATTAAAGTCAAAATGACCACCAAATCCTTACCTTTTGCAGAAGGTCTAAAAGCTGAAAAGCAATGTAAAACCATGTTTAAAGGTTCTGCTTGGGTTGCTGACTATCCTGATGCTGACAACTTTATGCAATTGTTCTACAGCAAAAATATTCATGCGACCAACAATGCCTGTATGAAAATTCCTGAATATGACCGCCTCTATGAACAAACCCAAAAGTTAAAGCCGGGTCCTGAACGCGATGCACTCTATCGCAAAATGGCAAGAATATTAGAAGTTTATATGCCTGTACAAATGGCATCAACACGTTACCGAAATGCTTTGGCGCAACCGCGTGTGATTGGATTTAAAAAGCATCCTATTCTTCCATCAGAATGGATGTATTTTGATATGAAAAAGTAATTTATTGCATTTGTTGAAAAAATAAACAGATTGAATTTTGAAAAATAAATTGAAGATTGGAGTAAAGATGAAAATGAAGCGATTTAAGCTCAGTGCGTTATGTATGTTATCAATAGGTTTAGGACAGTGGGCATATGCACAATCGGAACGGAGTACTTTACCGAAGTTTCAAGCGAAAGACATTCCTGCCCAATGTGATGCAAAAATTGCTGATGTAAAAAGTAAACTTGCTGAATTTGCCAAGCTCAAATTAAAAAATAATGCGCCTGCTGGTAATGTGTTGGCAAAGTGGGATCAAATTTTTGCTGAGTTTGAAGATTTTTATGGACCGATCAATTTGATGAGCAATGTCGATCCAGATGCAGCATTACGTAAAGCTGCTGAGGATTGTGAGGTTAAAATTAGCCAATTCCAGACTGAAGTTTATCAAGATGCCAAGTTATATCAGCAGATTAAAAAAACCAAAGCCAATAATGAGATTGACAGTAAATATCGCCAAGATATTTTAGATGGTTTTGAAGATACTGGTGTTCAGCTCTCCGCAGAAAAACAAGCCCGTTTAAAGGTAATTTTGGATGAGTTGACCAAGATCCAACAAGAATATGCGCGTAATATTCGTGATAATCCAGAAAAATTAGAATTTACACCTGCCGAGCTAAAAGGTTTACCCGAAAGTTATATCACCAATTTAAAGAAAAATGAAAAGGGTAACTATTTATTGGGATTTGACTATCCCGAATATCGTCCATTTATGGAGTTGGCAGACAGCGAAGATGCGCGTAAACGTTATCAAATTGCTTATACACGCCGTGGAACTGAAAAGAATTTAGTCTTGCTTAAACAAGCCATTGATCTGCGTCATGAGTTGGCACAACTCTTTGGTAAAGCCAGCTATGCCGATTGGGCATTGAAAAATCGTATGGCGCAAAATCCTGAAACAGTCAATAAGTTCCTCAAAGAAGTACACAATACCGTTGCGCCATTAGAAAAACAAGAAGTGCAGACTCTCCGTGAATTCAAAGCCAAAACGTTGAACATTGCTGTGGAAAAAGCTGAAATTAATCGCTGGAGTGAAGCATATTGGAGTGAAAAATTACGCCAAGATAAGTACCAAATTGACCAAGAAAAAATGCGTGAATATTTTCCGACACAAGCGTCACAAGATTGGTTATTTGCCATTTCGTCTCAGTTATATGGTATCGAATTTAAGCCTGCCAAAGTTGATGTTTGGCAAGATGAAGTTGAGTACTACGATGTAGTCGATAAGCAGACAGGTCAACTTTTAGGTGGTCTGTATATGGATAAGTTTCCACGTGAAGGTAAATATGGTCACGCTGCAGTTTGGGGCGTAAGAGGCGGAAGTACATTGACCCACCGTAAACCCATTTCTGCTTTGGTCACCAATTTTAACCGTAAAGGCTTAAACAGTGATGAACTGGAAACATTTGTCCATGAGTTTGGTCACGCTTTGCATGGCATTCTTTCAAATACGCGTTATGCCTCGCAATCAGGGACTTCTGTAGAGCGTGACTTTGTGGAAGCACCTTCCCAAATGTATGAGGAATGGGCACGTCGTAAAGAAACGCTTTCTACCTTGGCGGATTATTGTAAGCCTGCATGTCCACGCATTGATGATGAACTGATTGGAAAACTTAAAGCGGTTAAAAACTATGGACGTGGTTTGTTCTATTCTCGTCAGACCTTGTATGCGCAATATGATATGGCACTACATACTGCCAATGCATTAAAAACCCAACCCATGGACGTCTGGAAAAATCTAGAAGCTCAAACGGCTCTAGGCTATGTGCCTACGACAGAATTCCCAGGTCAGTTTGGTCATATTATGGGAGGCTATCAAGTCGGCTATTACGGTTATATGTGGTCTGAAGTCTTGGCCTTAGACATGCTTTCAGCATTTGGCGATAACTTAAATAATCCTGAAGTTGGTGCACGTTATCGGAAGACAATCTTGTCGCAAGGTGGGCAGAAGAAAGCTGAACAATTGGTGGTCGATTTCTTAGGCAGAGCACCAGATAACAAGGCATTCTTTCAAGAAATTACGGGACAACGTAACTAAAGGGAATAAGAACTATGTTGGCATATATCATACGTCGTATATGGCAAATGATTCCTACCATGTTGGGAGTTGTGTTGCTGATTTTCTTTTTATTTAATTGGGTCGGGGGCGATCCTGCATATATCCTTGCAGGCAAAATGGCGAATCCAGAACAAATTGCAAATATTCGCCAGCAATTGGGCGTTGACCAACCCTATTACATTCAACTTTGGATTTTTATTAAACAAATTATCACTTTTGATTATGGTTTTAGTTGGAGCACCGGTGAGTCAGTTTCAAATATTATTTTAACCCGACTAGGTCCATCTCTCACCATCATTATCCCACTGACAATTTTACAAACTGTGATTTCAATCATTTTGGCATTGGCTGTTGCATCGGTTCGTGGTTCTTTAACAGATCGAATGGTGATGTTGTTGTGTACCATCGGTATGTCGATCAGTATTTTGGTGTATATCATTGTATTTCAATACAGTCTTGCTTATCAGCTTGGTTGGTTCCCTGTGCAAGGATGGAGTGACAGTCTGACGGGGAATTTATTTGAGTATGCCTTATTGCCAATTTTAATCATGTTAGTGGTCAGTATTGCGCCTACATTACGGCTTTATCGCAGCTTTATTTTGGATGAAGTCAATCAGGATTATGTCAGAACTGCTCGTGCAAAAGGCGTAGGGGAAGGACGTATCTTGGGGATTCATGTGCTTCGTAATGCTTCAATTCCGATTATCACTGATGTGATGGCAAGTCTGCCTGGTTTATTAATCGGTGCATTCTTAATTGAGCGTTTTTTTGGGATTCCAGGGATCGGGCGTGAAATCATCATTGCAGTTGAGCGTAGTGATTTTCCTGTGATTAAAGCCATTACTGTGTATGTCGCAGCCGCAACCATGATTTTTAATCTCATCGCTGATTTGATTTATAAAGTGGTTGATCCACGCGTACAGTTGAAGTAGGTGGGATGATGCTTGGAATTTTATCTAAAAAAGTAGAAACACAACAGCACGCTTCTCCGGGGCTATGGCGCTTGGCTATGCGACGATTAAAAGCTGATCGTGTTGCCATGGTGTCGTTAGGAGTATTGTTCTGTTATTTCATCATCTTGATTTTATCCATGACAGGTGTCATCGCTTCTAACTGGAACAAAGAGGTTGCCGAAAGTTATGCACCTCCTACCTTTATGGGAGCAGATCAAACACTACAAAATGCTGCTCAAAAGACAGCAAATACAGCAGCTTTACCTGAAAATCCTGTTGATCCTTTAAAAGATGTTATCAAAGAATTAAATGCTCAAATTGCCATTGAGCAGGCTTCAGGTGGTGCAGTGGATTATTATGGTGTTCAAGATCCACTCGCTGAGGATATGAAGGTCATTGATCAGCAGTTGGGTGGACATTTGCTCGATCAGCAAAGCGAGTTGAAAAAAACTTTGCCTTTTGGTGCTGATAAATGGGGACAGGATGTTTTATTAAAGACCATTAAAGGCGCTGAAACCTCGATTGTTGTAGGGTTGGTTTCTGCATTGCTTGCTGTGGTGATCGGTACTTTTCTTGGGGCGGTTGCAGGTTATTTTGGTGGATGGGTCGATGACGTTCTAAACTGGTTTTATAGCATTTTTACCTCTATTCCCTATTTATTACTGGTTTTGGCGATAGCAGCTGTATTACAACAAAAAGGGATTTTGTCTATCGTTTTGATTCTAGGTTTAACTGGCTGGACAGGTGTGTTTCGTTTAATTCGTGCTGAATATATGAAGCATACCTCACGTGAGTATGTGCTTGCGGCTAAAGCTATTGGGGTGAGCCACCTCAGACGAATGTTTGTGCATATCTTTCCCAATGTCAGTCATATTGCACTGGTTCAGATGTCAATTTTAGTGGTTGGATTTATTAAATCAGAAGTGATTTTAAGTTTTCTTGGCTTTGGTGTTCCTGTAGGGGTTGTGTCATGGGGCAGTATGCTAAATGAAGCACAAAGCGAGCTCATACTGGGTAAATGGTGGCAATTGGTTGCTGCATCAGTCGCAATGGCAGTACTCGTCACGGCATTTTCAATGTTTACAGATGCATTACGTGATGCATTAGACCCGAAATTAAAATAAGGAGCACATCAATGTCAGAACAATATGTGACACCTCCTGTACTTCTTAGTGTCGAAGATCTGAGTGTGAGTTTTAAGGGGGAAAATAAGCAATTTATTGAAACTGTAAAAGGCATTTCTTTTCAGATTCCAGCCAATACCACCGTGGCATTGGTGGGTGAGTCTGGCAGTGGTAAGTCAGTGACCTCTTTGGCAACAATGGGACTATTACCCAAAGATCAGTCTCGTATTGCTGAAAAAAGTAAAATTATGTTTGAAGGTCAAGATTTACTGGATTTGACAACCAAACAAATGCGTAAGATTTGTGGTAAAGACATTGCCATGATTTTTCAGGAACCGATGTCATCGCTTAATCCTGTCTTTACTGTAGGTGATCAAATTGCTGAGATTCTACGTATTCACTTAAACATGGGACGAAAACAAGCGCGACAACGTGCACTCGCGTTACTCACAGAAGTGGGGATCCCATCGCCAGAAACCAAGATTGATGCATATCCCAATCAGCTTTCAGGTGGTCAGCAGCAACGGGTCATGATTGCAATGGCAATTGCCTGTGAACCGAAATTACTGATCGCTGATGAACCTACCACAGCATTAGATGTTACGATTCAAAAACAAATCTTAGATTTGCTAGAGGCTTTGCGTAAACGCCGCCAAATGTCGATGCTATTTATTACTCATGATTTGGCTTTGGTGAATGAAATTGCCGATCAAGTCATTGTGATGCGTCATGGTGAAATTCGTGAGCAAGGTTTAGCCAACGAGGTGCTAGAACATCCCAAAGATCCATATACCAAAGCTTTATTGTTATGCCGACCAACATTATCACAACGTCCTTATCGTTTACCTGTCATCAGTGACTTTCTTAAACAACAAGAAGGGCATTGGGTCGAAGGCGGAGATTTAGCAAAAACAAAAATGCCAGAAAGAACACGTGGTTTAGTCGGTGGTGAGGAAATCATCCTAGAAGTCAAAGGCTTAAAAAAATCATTTTTTAGCCGTAAAGGGTTCTTTGGAAAAGAGGAATATCAAGCGGTAAAAGGTGCATCTTTTCAATTGGCAAAAGGAAAGACATTAGGCTTAGTCGGTGAGTCAGGTTCTGGTAAAACCACGATTGGCTTATTGCTGATGCGTTTACAACAGGCTACAGGCGGGCAGGCATTATTTCAAGGTAAAGATATTTTGGCAATGTCTGAAAAAGAATTCATTCAATATCAACGTAAAATTCAGATTATTTTCCAAAACCCATATGCTTCACTAAATCCACGTTTTACGGTTGGACAGATCTTGATGGAACCGATGCAGATTCATCGCATTGGTGCAAACGATGTAGAGCGCAAACAGTTTGCTTTAGCCTTATTGGAGAAAGTCAGCTTACCTGTACAGGCTTTTGATCGTTATCCACATGAGTTTTCGGGTGGTCAGCGTCAACGGATTGCAATTGCTCGTTGTTTGACTTTAAAGCCTGAAATTTTAATTTGTGATGAGTCAGTATCTGCATTGGATGTATCTGTTCAAGCTCAGGTGTTAAATTTACTTCAGGATTTACAAGATGAGTTTGGATTAAGCTATATTTTTATTTCACATGATCTATCTGTAGTGAAATATATTTCTGATCAAATCATGGTGATGAATCATGGTGATATTGTCGAAATTGCCAATTCTGATGAACTGTATCAGTCTCCTAAACATGAGTATACCAAACGCTTGTTGAGTGCCATTCCAAAAGCTGTTGTTGAGTAACTGTTCTGATCCGATGCAAATCAAAAAGCCACTCAATCGAGTGGCTTTTTAGCGTTCAGTCTATGCATGACTTAAAACTTTTTAAAACCTTTATTCACTACAAAAGGTTTTTTCTTTTCAGGTTGTTCACTACGTTCTTGACGGTCTGAATAATCACGACGATCATTGCTGTAACGTTCATCTGAGCGGTTACGGTTTTGTGGTGAACCATAGCGGTTTTCAGAGCGGTTGCTGTTAAAGCTGTTGCCACGATTATCTGCACGATCTTGATTGTAATGGTTGCCACCAGAACGCGCTTTATTAAAACGGTTTTCAGAACGTTCATTACGTTGATCAGCACGATTTTCACTGCGGTTTTGACCATATTGATTTGAACCCGCTTTATAGTCGCGTTGTTCATTATGGTTATTTTGTTGCTCACCTTCATTGTCACGACGTTGCTGACGAAGGAAACCGCCACGACGTGCAGCCATTGGTTTGTCTTGCATACGTTCTGTACGGCGTTTTGCCATACCAAATAGACCCGTACCTTGACGTGGTTTTAGTTCAACCGCTTTGGTTAAATTATCAATATCAGTTTTATCCAGTTCCATCCAACGACCTGTACGAAGTTCACGAGGCAAAATCACAGTACCGTAACGTGTACGGAGTAAGCGACTTACTTTTAAACCTTGTGATTCAAAAATACGGCGAACCTCACGGTTACGACCTTCTTTTACAACGACTTGGTACCAGCGATTGATCCCTTCACCACCAATTTCAGAGAAAGATTCAAATTTAGCTGGACCATCATCTAAAACAACGCCATTTGTCATGTTGTTTTTAAGTTGAGGCGTGACTTCTCCCATGACACGAACAGCATATTCACGTTCGATTTCATTTGAGGGATGCATTAAACGATTGGCAAGTTCACCATCGTTTGTGAAAAGCAATAAACCGGTAGAGTTAATGTCTAAACGACCTACCATGACCCAACGGTCGTTGGCAATTGGCGGTAAATGATCAAACACGGTCGGGCGAGATTCTGGATCATTACGTGAGCAGATTTCACCTTCTGGTTTGTAGTAAATCAATACACGACGACGGATTTCGTCTTCAATTTGGAACTGAACCTTACGACCATCGATGCGAAGCTCATCACCTGGTTCGATACGTTCACCCACTTGAGCAACCTGCCCGTTGACACTTACACGACCAGCGGCAATGACCTCTTCCATATAACGGCGAGAGCCCAGACCAACTCGTGCGAGTACCTTTTGCAATTTTTCACTCATGACAGCATAACCTTAGAAATAATCATCAACAGTGCACCTATTTAAGACTTTGGCGCTTGCGCATCCAAAGCCATAAAAGCTTCCTTGGCGTCCTGTAGGGGAGGCAATTGATCTAAAGACACTAGACCAAAGGCATTTAAAAATTGTGGCGTCGTTACCAACAACGCGGGTCTTCCTGGGAGCTCACGGTAACCAGATTCTTTAATCCAGTTCCAATCAAATAAAGTCCTGAGTATTTGACTATTATTTGTCACTCCTCGTATTTGCTCAATATCAGCGCGGGTTACAGGCTGATGATAAGCAATCACTGCAACAGTTTCTAACAGTGATGGAGATAATCTGGTTGGTCGATCAGGCCAAACTTGTGCAATCATATTGCGATATTTAGCACGAACTTGAAAACGATAACCTTGAGCGGTTTCAATCAACTCAATAGAACGACCATGTTGTAAAACAGACAGTTGTTGTAAATACTGTTGCAACTGCTGTTTAGAGTACTGATTTTGAAATGCTTCTTTTAAACGTGCTAGAGAGACAGGGGCGTCACTGGCAAAGATAATCGCTTCAAGTTGCATCAAAACTTCATGATGTAATTCATCAACATTAAATACATTATTTTGATCTATGGTCATGCGTTTGCACCTTGAATGGAAAGAGGAGCTTCGACACCAGATGAAATAATTTGAACTTTTTGCTGACGCGTCAGCTCTAAGATTGCCATGAAAGTCACCACCATGCCCATACGACCTTGGTTTGGCTTAAGCAATTCTTGAAAACTGAGTACTCCACCAGATTGGGTCATATATTCAATATAAGCAATACGTTCTTCAAGCAGGACAGGCTCTTGTTCAATTTTATGGGTAATTGGTTCAGGGCGGTTAAAAATGCAGTACAAGGCATCTTTTAACATGTTGACATCATAGCCCTCATATACTTTTGGAATTTCACCAATTGCCACATGACTGGCAAAAGTATCTCGGTCTAAAACAGGCATTTGCCCTAAACGTTCAGTTGCTTGTTTGATTCGTAAATAAGTTTCTAAACGATCAATAAGTTCTTGTTTTGGATCTTTTTCGATATTTATTGTTTTCGGTTTTGGCAACAACAAGCGCGATTTTAAATCAGCTAACAGTGCCGCCATGACCATGTAGTCCGCAGTGAGTTCAATGTTAAGCGATTTCATATTGTCCATATAAGACAGATATTGCGTTGCAATTGGAGCAATATCCAATTGTAAAAGATCAAAACCGTTTTTCTGAATCAGATAAATTAAAAAGTCGAGTGGTCCTTCGAAATGTTCAAGCAGAATTTCGAATGCAGCAGGAGGAATGTATAAATCCTCTGGAATTTCTTCTTGCCATTCATCCAATACACGGATGTTGGAAATGGATTCCATAGGATGATGAGTTGCTTGAGTCATTACAATTATTAGCCACGCGAATTTTCAAAGGCATGTTTATTCGTGCTACCACGCATAAAACAGTTGCTTTGGCGCAAGGTGGTGACGAATTACGAAAAGATAGTAGGTGCATTTTAAAGTAAAAGTTCGCAGGAATACATTGCTAAATCATAAAAACGATAAAAAACCTGAAAATAAATAGGGAATATCACGTCACAAAATATGTCAGACTGTCGATAAAATCATCGAAAATTTTAAAAATTATAGTGAGATCATTGGCTTACAAAGACCAAGTACATAGAGAATAAATGGAGAATGTTTTTATTAAGTTGTTGTAATTAAAATATTTTTATCGGTTTTTTGTTGGTCTGAATCTACCCATTTTATATATGTGCTGGTGGGGAAGTCGTATAGATCAATAAAAAAAGCATGAGGATGAGTCATGCTAAAGAGGGAACTGAATTCAAAAATATTTGGTTTTAGCTCCCTTTATGGGATAGCCATACTAAACTCTGGGAATTAAGCCTGAAAACTAAAAACTTTTGGTGAGTGCAAAAGTCACGGTTGAGTCAATCGGATTAGAAACTTTAGCATTTGGGTTACCGTTACTATAGTTCTGATAGAAACCATTTTTATCCCAGGCTTTGCTATAACTCAAACTGCTTGAAATCTGATAAGGCAATTGTTTACTGATGGTCAAACTTGCATCCTGAAAGTTAGCCTCAGAAAAATTTTGAATACGTTGATGACCATAGTGTGCATTTACAGACCAACCTTGAGTAATGGGTTGATACCAATTCAAGTCTAGATATCCAGAGCCACGAGAGTGTTGATTGTTGCCAATCGCTAAGGTGTCAGAGTTATTGCCAAAGTAGTCTTGTGTATAGGTGATGGCATATTTCAAGCTGAATGGACCATAACTGATTTCAGGAATGATCTCACCATAATTAAATCGCGTATGTGCTGTTTCTGCTGTGGTTTTTGCACCAGGGTAATAGTAATACGCGACTTTTGTACCTAGCGTAAGCTCACCGAAACTACGGCGATATCCGCTATATACATCCCATTCGACAGTCGCATCTCGGATAAAATCATCACTGACTGTAGATGCCCATGTTCCTGCAAAAAAACCATTGCTATGATTGTAATCTAAGCCACCTTGTACAGCAGGTTTCCCCCAAGTTTGTTGGAAACCACGTGAAATATATTGGCTTGCTATGGTTAGATTCGCGCTATACGGTGATGTCGTGACTTTACTCGATTCGTCTGCATAGATGCCTTGAACGTATATGCTGCAAGGAATGAGAAATAATAGTTGCTTTTTCATCTTATTCGTCCTTGAGTAATGCGCCAGCTCAGTGGTCACTCAGCTGGCGCAATATAGACCTCTATGAATGGATTGCACGCAAAGGTGCTTGGCGTACAGGCGTTGTTCCTGCCTTGTAATAGCCCGCTTCAGATCGTGGTAACTTTTGACCACGGATTTGATCTGCAATTTTTTCTGCGATCATAATGGTGGTTGCATTTAAGTTTCCAGTAATGATCAATGGCATGATCGAGGCATCTACGACACGTAAGCCTTCTAAGCCATGCACTCGACCTTGACCATCCACCACGGCCATTTCATCTTCACCCATTTTGCAGCTACAAGAAGGGTGGTAAGCCGTTTCTGCATGGTTCCGTACAAAATCATCTAGCTCAGCATCGGTTTGTACTTTCTTACCGGGACTGATTTCATCTCCTCGATAGGCATCCAAAGCAGGCTGTTGCATGATTTCACGAGTAATGCGAATTGCATCTCTAAATTCACGCCAGTCTTGTTCAGTGGACATATAGTTGAACAAAATACTTGGATGTTGAAACGGATCTTTTGAATTGAGCTTGATTCGACCACGAGACGGTGAGCGCATGGAACCGACATGCGCTTGAAAGCCATGTTCTTTAACAGCATTACTACCATTGTAGTTAATCGCCACAGGCAAGAAGTGATATTGGATATTGGGCCAATCAAACTCATCTGAGCTACGGATAAAGCCGCCTGCTTCAAACTGGTTACTTGCGCCAATGCCTGTGCCATTAAAGAGCCATTCAGCACCAATCGCAGGTTGATTAAACCATTTTAGTGCTGGATACAGAGAAACAGGCTGCTTACACTTATACTGTAAGTACATTTCCAAATGGTCTTGTAGATTTTCACCCACCCCTGGCAAATCATGAACCACAGCAATGTCCATTGATTTGAGGAAAGTGCTTTGACCTACGCCTGAGCGTTGCAAAATTTGTGGTGAAGCAATCGCACCTGCACACAGCAAAACTTCCCGTTTTGCTTGCGCTTGTTTTAAATTGGCTTGATCAGCACCAAGAATATACTCTACACCGACCGCTTGTTTCTGATTAAAAAGAATTTTATTGGTGGTTGCATGGGTGACAATGGTTAAGTTTGGTCGACCTTTTGCCATATCCAAATAACCACGCGCTGTACTTGAGCGACGACCTTTTGGCGTCACAGTGCGGTCCATTGGACCAAAGCCTTCTTGTTGATAACCGTTCAAATCGTCAGTACGTGGGTAACCTGCTTGTACGCCTGCTTCAACCATGGCATGGAACAGTACATTGTTACCATTTTTTGGCGTAGCCACAGAAACTGGACCGTTGTCACCATGATAGTCATTACCACCGATATCTCGTGTTTCGGCTTTTTTGTAATAAGGCAAACAATCCGCATAAGTCCAGTCTTCCAGACCTTTGTGGGTTGACCACTGATCTAGGTCCATAGCATTACCACGGATGTAGCACATTCCGTTAATCAACGAAGAGCCACCTAGACCTTTACCACGACCGCATTCCATACGGCGATTGTTCATATGGGGTTCTGGGTCGGTTAAATACGCCCAATTGTAACGACGACCTTGTAATGGATATGCCAAGGCAGCAGGCATTTGGGTACGGAAATCTAAACGATAGTCAGGACCACCTGCTTCTAATAATAAAACAGTGACATCTTTGTCTTCAGTCAAACGAGTAGCCAATACATTTCCGGCAGATCCTGCGCCAATGATAATGTAGTCATAGGATTGAGTATTCATAATTATCCTTTTTGTATTTCTTAAAGGTGCCAATGCAATCAAGTGATGACATGGCACATAGGATGGATTGAGAGGGAAAGGGTGAGTGCATTAAAAAATGCTTTGGTACTCACCTAATTCAACTTGAATCGATTTAATGCGTGTGTAATGTGCGAGTGTGGTCAAACCATTTTCACGACCCACACCAGATTGCTTATAACCGCCAACTGGCATTTCCGCAGGAGACTCACCCCAAGTATTGATCCAGCAAATTCCTGCTTCGATTTGGTGAATAATACGGTGTGCTCGGGTGATGTCTTGAGTCACAACACCCGCTGCAAGACCAAAAGTCGTGTCGTTAGCACGGCGAATGACTTCTTCCTCGGTGTCATAACTGAGGATGCTCATCACAGGTCCGAAAATTTCTTCTTCAACAATGCGCATATCATCTTGACAGTGACTAAAAACAGTCGGTAATACATAAGCCCCTTTGGCTAAATCACCTTCAGTCGCACGCCCACCACCGATAAGCAGTTTTGCACCTTGTTGTTTGCCTGACTCAATGAAAGACAATACCTTTTCCATATGTGGGAAGCTGGTGAGCGGACCAAAGTTGGTGTTTTCTGACATTGGATCGCCAATGCGAATTCGCTTAACACGTTCAACAATCGCTTTTTCAAAGTCAGCGAGTAAAGATTTAGGCACAAAGACGCGTGTACCATTGGTACATACCTGTCCTGAGCTAAAAAAGTTCGCCATGATGGCAATGTCGGCGGCGCGGTCTAGATTGGCATCATCGCAAATGATCAATGGTGATTTACCACCGAGTTCCATTGTGACTTCTTTAAGGGTTGAACCTGCTGCACTGGCCATGACTTTCTTGCCTGTTTCTACACCGCCTGTAAAAGAAATTTTTTCAATCACAGGGTGTTCAGTCAGCCATTGTCCAATTTCACGACCTGCACCTTGTACAACGTTAAATACGCCGTCTGGCAGACCTGCTTCCGTATAGATTTCTGCAAGTTTAAATGCTGTAAGCGGGGTAGTTTCACTTGGTTTGAAAATCATAGCATTTCCCGCTGCAAGGGCAGGAGCAGATTTCCAAAGTGCAATTTGAATTGGATAGTTCCAAGCACCAATGCCTGCAACCACACCCAATGGTTCACGACGGGTATAAAAAAAGCTGGAATCACGAAGGGGAACTTGTTCACCTTGAATCGCAGTGGCAAGTCCTGCGTAGTACTCTAAAACATCAGCCCCTGTGACAATATCAACAGTTGATGTTTCGCTATAGGCTTTACCTGTATCCAGTGTTTCTAAGTGCGCTAACTGGTCATTACGCTCACGAAGAATATCTACAGCACGGCGTAAAATACGTGAACGTTCCATCGCCGTCATGGCTGCCCAAATTTTCTGACCTTGTCGTGCGCTTTGAACAGCTGTTTCAATATCTTGTTGTGATGCTTGCTGAAGTGTTGCAATCACCTCACCATTGGCAGGGTTAATACTATTAAATGTTTTACCACTGGTCGCGGCAACATAGCGACCATGGATATACAATTGATGAACTTGTGAATCACTCATTCTGTCTCTCCTGCAAAGGTTTTTGCGCAAATTGCAATTGCGTTTTTACATAATCATAAGCAATGGATCGTGCCAGTTCACTGTCAAATTCATCATGACTGACTAAACTGCCACGTAACCATAATCCGTCAATCAAAGCTGCCAATCCACGCGCAGCAATACTTGCCTGTTCTTTGTCCAACAACTTGAGGAAATGAAACTTCAAGTTTGAATATAGACGTTGGTCGTTAATTTGTTGCAAGCGTCCCAATTCAGGGAGATGCATACTTGCAGACCAAAAGTCTAACCAGACACGCATCGCTTGTTTATTGACCTGACTGATATCAAAGTTGGAATCAATAATTGCCTTAATCTGGCTTTCTGGATGCGTATCTGCTTCAGCTTTATTCTGGTCGGTTTTTCGACGCAAAACGTTGAGCATTTCTTGCATACAGGTATTGATTAATCCTTGTTTATCACCAAAATAGTGACTGACAATACCTGTTGATAATTCAGCTTTTTTTGCAATTTGTGCAATGGTTGTATTGGACAATCCCACTTCATAAATCACATGAAATGCGGCATTGATAATTTCTTCGCGTCGCACATGCTCTGGTTTTACTCTACGCTTTGTCATGCTTTTCCATTCGCCCTAAACAGGGTTTTTATCTAACATTTCTCGATGTAGAGCATCATAACATTTTAATCATACTTTTTATTGATTGAACGTTCAATCAATAAAAAGTATAATCTGCAAAAATCAATAATTCTTTGATGGGCAATATAAGATCTAAATGGCTAAATCAAGTTCGTTGATGGTTGATGTGCTAAGTCGAAAAAAGTGCCTATCATCTTATTTTTAAAGAAAATACACCGTTTGCAAGGAGCAAGAGCATGGTGTCAAAAAGTCATGAAGGATCCGAATCCGAACATGTTAGATTAAATTTATTTGTATTTGGTAGTTCAGCAGTCAGTATCGGTATTTTTGGGTTATTATTTGTGTTATTTCCTGAAAAAAGCCAATTTTGGCTGACCTATGTACAAGAGCAAGCCAACCAGCTATTTGGTTGGTACTATATGTTGGTGATCGTCGGCTGCATCGGTTTCGTTGCTTGGTTAGCTTTTTCAAGGTTTGGTCAAATTCCTTTAGGTAAAGATGACGATAAGCCTGAGTTTGGCTATCTGGCTTGGGTTTCCATGTTGTTCTCTGCAGGTATTGGGATCGCCTTACTCTATTATGGTGTTGCTGAACCAGTTGATCATTTCCTACGTCCGCCAGAAGGTGAGGGTGGAACCATTCAAGCAGCACGTGATGCTATGATGTATAGTTTCTTACATTGGGGCATTCATGGTTGGGTGCTCTATGCCTTATTGGGTGTGACTCTGGGCTATTTTGCCTTCCGCCTAGACTTACCCTTAGCACTACGCTCAGCACTGTATCCAATTTTTGGTCAAAAGATCTATGGTTTGATTGGTGACTGTGTTGACGGCTTTGGTATTTTAGCTACTGTCATTTCTTTGGTCACCAATTTAGGGATTGGTGCATTGGTTCTGGTCTCAGGAATTAGTTATTTACTCCCAGAAATTCCCAATAATAATATTACCTTGATTAGTGTGGTCTTGGTGATGATGGTTGTTGCAACGATTACCACGGTAGTTGGTATTGAAAAAGGTTTAGCTTGGCTTTCAAGGATTAATTTACGTTTACTCTATGCTTTATTGCTTTTTGTATTTTTAACAGGACCCACCAATCATTTGTTGAATGGTCTGGTACAAAATATTGGTGATTATCTTAATCATTTTGTCGTTAAAAGTTTTGATGTGTATTTATACAATCAAAAAGCCAGTGCGTGGTTAGGTTCGTGGACAGTGTTTTACTGGGCATGGTGGATTGCTTGGGCGCCATTTGTAGGAATGTTTATTGCCCGAATTTCAAAAGGTCGTACAATTCGCGAAGTGGTATTGGGTGTATGTCTGATTCCTCTTGGCTTTACACTGGCTTGGCTTTCTATCTTTGGAAATACTGCGATTGATTTGATTTTGAATCAAAAGCAAAAAATCCTAGGGGATATGGTGTTAACTGATCCTGCTTTGTCTTTGTTTAAATTATTAGAATATTTACCTTTCAATCCTTATGTGGCTGGTATTGTCGTGGTGATCTGTTTTGTCCTATTTTTAACTCCAGTAGGTTCAGGGACATTGATGATTGCGAATTTATCTACCAAAGGTGGAAGTAGTGAAAGCGACTCACCGATCTGGTTACGAATTTTCTGGTCAGTGGTGATTACATTGGTCAGTGTTGGTCTGTTGTTAGCAGGGAGCTTCCATTCCATGCAAAGCGCCGTAGTGCTCTGTGGATTGCCATTCTCTGTGATTATTTTGTTGTATATGTTTGGTATGAGAAAGGCGTTGTTACAGGATCATTTTAAACCTCAACCACCAATATCGCTTTCGCAACAAGCACCTCAGCAAGAGCATTCAAGTCAAGACCCATCTTGATTGTGCAAATCCAGATCAAAGCTTGCTAGACCCAATACACCCATTCTGTAATATGTAATCTACTTATATTCAGAATGGGAAAATTGATACCTAGATAAATAATTTACTTGATGATTTTGACAGTATCTTTTATTTGTGAACAGTATGACACCTTAGTCTTGGTGGTCGTGTTCAATTCAATATCTATCATTCATTGATAAGACTGACACAAATCGAAATTTTTCTCAAAATACAAGGTTGTAAAAGTGCCTTATTGATATGATGCAAGTTTTCAAAAATGGCATCATTTAGATCAATGTTGTGAACAACAAGAAACACCCAGAAGCGAAAAGCAAGCTAAGGACGATACGTTTAAACTGAATTTCAGAAATTTTGTAAAACATTTGTGCACCCATCATTGCTGGAATACTCACTGCAATAATAATCAGTGCAAAATAAGGTAAATGTAAGCGTTGAATCGCCCCTTGGTAGAGATAGACCAATATGGTAAATAACTGAATGGCAAAATTAAAGTGTCTCAGAATATAGCGCTGTTGGGCTTTAGGTAGGTTTTTAAGCATCACCCATGCAGAAGGTGCTGCACCACAAAAACCACCTAATCCACCTAAAACTCCACCTACAAAGCCAATGCAACTGTCAGCGATTTTCCCCAATGCTTGAATGCGTGGGAATTCAGGTGCAAAAAGCATGATTGGACACCAAAGCATGAGAAACAGCCCGAGTATAATTTTAAAACTATTGCCATCAACCAAGTGTAAAAGGTAAGTTCCTAATGGAACACCGATGAGTCCTGCAATCAGATAGGGCAATACCAAAGAAAAAGAAAAGTCATGTTTTTGCTCTCGCCCCAGTGCGATGAGATGACTCCATAGAGAAGCAAAGACCACCAACGGTGCTGCCAGTTGAGGTGGTAATACCCAAACCCAAAAAGACATCGCAATTAAAGCAAAGGCAAAACCTGTTAAACCTTGCACAAAGCCTGCAATCATGGCACCGAGAATGAAAATAAACCAAGTCATTTTTTAGTGTGTTATATCGAGCTGGAAAAGGGGCATGGTATTCCGACCAAAAGGATGAGATCAAGCACTCGATTCTAAAAGAAATGAATGAATGGCTTCATCATTTATTTAGATTAAAATTGAGATTCAAATCGTCATTCTTGCATTGAATTTCAGCCAATAAAAAAGCCCCTAACTTTAGAGGCTCAATATTCATGTTATGTCTAAATAATGAGTAAATTAATCATTATTAGGTTTTAATGATTGGGTTAAACCATTGATATCACCACCTTTGATGCCTAACTCATTCATTAAACTATCAATTAACGGTGCTTGTGAGCGATAACGAAGTGCGCTGTTGACGACTTGATCAGAAAGCGCAACTTGAGTTTGTTCACCTGATTCTGAGCTTCCAGTCGAGCCAGCAACACCGCCTAAACCATTGACTTGGAGAATCTTAATATCATCAATATTTTCCATCGGTTTAACACTTTCACGAATGATTTCAGGTAGGTATTTCAATAACGCTAAACGAATTTGCATTTCAACTTGTTCAGTTGAAAGGACATTATTGGCTTCGTTCACTGCACGCGTACCCTCAGCATCCACTTGATATTGTTTCTCTTGAGCGGCTGCAAGCAGCATTTTTGCATCAGCCTCACCTTTGGCCTTTAATCGAACCTTTTCTGCTTCCGCTTGTGCTGCAATACGTACAGCTTCTGCATCATCTACTGCAGCTTGTTTTGATGCTTCTGCTGCAACGCTAATGGCAATCGCATCTGTTTCAGCAACTTGTTTCGCAGCAACCAACTCAACTGCTTTTAAACGCTCAGCTCGCTGAGTTTCTCGAACTGTGGTCACTTCTTCTTCCGCTTTTACCGCTTGTGCACGCGCTTGATCTGCTAAGGTTTTTGCTTCAGATTCTGCGCGTGATTTTTCGGCAATTGCAATGGCACGATCTTGTTCAGCCAGTTCAATGGTTTTCTTCTGTTCTACTTGGGCTTTTTGGATCAACTGTGCTTTTTGAATATTTTCATTTTCAACATCTCGTGCTGAAGCAATGCGTTTGATTTCAACTTCACGTTCAGCCGCAATACGCGCCTCTTCGGCTTCTCGTTTTTTTGCCGCTTCTTGGGTCGCGATTTCAGCAGACTGTTCAGCTTTGCGAATGGCAATTTCACGTTCTTGTTGCATTTTTGCATATTCTTCTTCGCGAAGGATTTGCAAACGCGCTTGTTCAGCTTCTAAGTTTTTGGCTTTGATTGCCAGGTCATTGTCCTGTTCGATGTCATTTCGTTTTTTACGACGGTCTTCAATGGTTTCGGTTAATTTGGTTAAACCTTCAGCATCGAAAGCATTTTGTGGATTAAAATATTCAAAACTGGTTTGGTCCAAACCTGTCAAAGAAACAGTTTCAAGTTCTAAACCATTTTTAAATAAATCTTCTGAAACCACTTGTTGAACTTTTTGGACAAAATCAACCCGCTTTTCATGTAACTCTTCCATTGCCATTTCAGCAGCAACTGCACGAAGTGAGTCCACAAATTTACCTTCGACCAAGTCTTTTAGCTCTTGCGGCGACATGGTTTTTTTACCCAGCGTTTGCGCTGCTGTAGCAATTGATTCTGCAGTTGGTTTTACACGAACATAGAATTCCGCCATCACATCTACCCGCATGCGATCTCGAGTAATCAATGCTTGATCTGTCGCACGTTTAACTTCAAGTCGTAGTGTATTCATATTGACAGGAATCACTTCATGTAAAACAGGAAGTACAATTGCACCGCCATTCAAAATGACCTTTTCACCACCAAAACCAGTACGAACAAAGGAAACTTCTTTACTCGAACGTTTATATAAACGGGCAATGATCACGCCAATAATGATCAGTGCTGCGAGCACAATGCCCGCTAAAACCAGTATTTGATATAAATTTGAATTCAACATTTTATTATGCCTTCGTTTGTTATTAAAAAATTAATCAAGAATTGCTTGAAAACCTGCTTTTGTTCGCTGGGTGAGAATTACCGATTGACCTTGTGAAAAAACTTGGTCTAATTCAGGTTCAACCAAAATATAATGTGTTTGTCCAAATTGATCGATGACTTTGGCTTGAGCAGGATAGTTCTGCTTTGCTTCGCCTAAAACAATCTGAGCTGTACGACCAATCAACTCGTCACTATGAATGGCAGTGGTTTCATCTTGGGGTAAAATTTTGGAGATCAGGGATGCACAGAGACGGACTATGGGCATACATAAAAAAAGACTGGCTGGTGCAATTACCCAAATTGAAAAATAATGTTCTGTAAAGTGATAAAAAATTGTTTGAACAATAAAGCCAAATAGGGCATAAACAGTTAAAAAAATAATCAACCAAACTAAGACAGGAACTCGTCCCAAATAGAGCCAATCTAAAAGTTGTACAAAAAAACCATGTTCTGTATGCAGATCAATATCTGGATGATGGGCTTCTAGAAGCTGATCAGGAACAAATTGGTCTAAAAAACCTTGGCTACTCGAACCAATAATGAGAAGCAAACACTCCACCAGTCCCAACAACAACATAAGGCAAAGACTTACGCTAAAAACTAAGTTAGATGAGTGTGTAAATAATTCCCACATATTGTTTTGCTCAAAATTATTGTTAAAAAATTTTTATAGATCGTATTTTAAATTTGAACTAATCCTACAATTATCATCAATTAATTCAATTAATAAATAAAGTCTATCGGTTTTGTCGAAATATTGCAACTAAATATTTTTTGATTGTAATTAAAATCAATATCTTATCATTTTTAATAGTTGAAAAGTTGTTTGAAAATGATTGCTTGCATTTTGTTCAATGATTCCTTATAACTGTTGAAGTTAACAGACGGAACTGTAGACAAAAAAATACGCAATGATTGGGGTGATCATTGCGTAGAACAACGAATCTGCTTTCACAGTTCGGTTAAGGAGAAATGTTATGAATTTTGGGGAAGATTCATAACTTAAGTATGATAGTAGACGGTTCTGTCTGTTAATTCATTGGTATTCACGTAAACAAGTGTTAAATCTCGTAAATAAGGTTAAAATGTGAACAGTATCAATGAAAGAAACTTAATTTTAATCTATGTTTTTTATAGAGATTTTTAAGTTATATTGTATAAACAAACAATCTAAGCATATACAGTATTTTTTAACGAATGATAAATACACGGTTTGAAAAACTTAGATTTTGGCTATTTTTTAGCATCTTAAAAAGCATTTATCAGTGCTAGTTTGAGCGATGTTATGAATGTTTTGATGAAATGAACTGCGTTGGCTCGCTTTATTTATTGGTGATTGCTTAGTTTTAATTAAAATCACGTCAAATTGCCGTATTGAAGTGATAAAAATAATTAAATTTCTAAAAAATTATTTTTGACGATAAGCTTCGATTTACATGGCAAACAATCCATGTTCCTAATTTACTTTAATCTTCGACTCAAATGTATGAGCGTGTCCAATTTAATATATAAATAAAACGGCTATATATGATCATCATAAAACATGATGGCTGAGTGTATGCGCCGTTTCGAATTGAATTTGGTATGTCATTTTTCTTGCATTTGTAGTGTTTTTTTTCATAATAAGCTTTTTTATATTTGTGCGCTTTTTATCATGTCAGCATTAGAAATTTTTGCCGTTATTATTAGTGTGATTGGTGTTGGTTTGACAATAAAGCGCAATATGTGGTGTTGGTTATTTAATTTTTTTGCATTTGTCTTATACGCTTATCTATTTTTTACCTTTAAATTATATGGTGAAACCATTTTACAGCTATTTTTTATGTTGGTGAATTTTTATGGTTTTTATCACTGGTTTAAAGGTAAACAGCAAGATCATGAAATTCGAATTGAGCCCATTGCGATAGGTGCCGTGTTTATTCAAATGTTGATTGCTGCCTTAGGTGGGCTTTTATTCGGCTTGTCATTGCATTATTTTACTGATGCAGCTTTGCCGATGCTAGACTCGCAACTAGCGGCATTTAGTTTGTTAGCAACCTATTGGACAAGTCGTAAACACATTGCGACTTGGGTACTGTGGGTATTTGTTGATATTGTCTATGTGGCGATGTTTCTTTACAAAGATTTATTTTTGACTGCAGGTTTATATGCAGCATTTGTGGCTATGGCGGCATTTGGATGGTGGCAATGGGAACAAGTGAAAAAGAAACAATGGAGTCAGTTGTATAATGAAATCTAGTGGATATAAAGGTCGAGCATGCTGATTGACTTTGTTCAAATACAAAAACAGAAATTTGAAGATCTGGCACAAAATATTGTAGATAGACCTGAAAAGTATCTTGATTTTGATTCAGTATCCGATTTTTATAAAGCTCAATGGCTCAATGATTTTCCTCAAGGAACGACATGGACTGTATCTGGTCTTGATGATGGTGCAGAAGACTTTTGTATTCATATTGAATATAAAAATCATTTTTTATCGATTGATGTGCAAGGTGTGCAAAAATTAATCAAGGTTCGTTATACAATTAGAGAATAATCGCTCAATGATTCAGATGCTTCATTTCGTTCATACAATTGTCATGTTTGTTGTCTATATTGATCATATTGGATAATTTTTAATCATATTTCAATAGGAAAATTTTGAGTGCTGAACTTTTCTTAAAGAGAAATCAACCTTAAAAAGTACAAAATAATTGAATCACCAAATCATTTAACCATCTGTATAAAAGCATAAATTTCATTGGATGTGATTGATATCAAATCACATATTTGTTTAATCAGGCAGTTTGATGATATGTTCTCGATACATCCTAATTTTTGATTTTGATACTCGTGTTATGATTCAAAAAAACACAAGACACTAAAATTAAAAAATTAAATTTTATAACTTAAATAAATACAGTAATTTTGAATATTTTTTTATTCATTTTAGAAAAAAATATATCTATAAGTATATGTATCAAAATATTTTAAAAAAAATAGCTTGTTATTTTTTGAATTTTATTTACTGTAATTATGCATTATTATTGAATACAAAGTTCTTTTTATTTTGATTTATTTGAATAAATACAATATGTTAAATATATCTAATGGTTTAAATGAATGCTATGTAATGTGTGAAATCAATACAAACCAACTTATTTCATTCAATTCAGTTTTAATATTAAAATAAATAGAATTAAGAAATGGTAGTATTTAAAAAATTGACTTACTTTGACTTTTCTAAGTGTTATATTTTAATCATCGATATGAAAAATAAAAATAGAGAGTAATTCACTATTTTTGACGGGTGAATGGTAATATGAAGCAAAAAAATAGAGGGGTAATACATTCCTCCGCTGAAGTTTTTATACACGACAATATGATCATGAATTGGAGTAATTATAAAAAGTGCGGCTTGGTCCTATTACTTGGTGGTATAGATGTTTTGTTGTGGATCATATGGTGGTATTTCAGTGAAGCAAAAGTAGATATACAACCTTGGATTAATCAAGCCTTTTATCCAACGTATATTCGGATGTTGTCTCTTGCCACAATTGGTTTTTTTGTGCTCATTTTTCTGATTCGATCTTTAAAAAAAATTTCTATTTTTGAAAAAATTATTCCTTATATAACGATTGTATATTTTGGCACTATTTTTATTTATGGTGCTTATTGTATAGGTATCTTTAGTCCAGCTTCGACTGCTGGTTTTGTCAGCTTGATTACGGTTGGTTTGGTGTTGTTTGAACGGCGGGTTGTTTATTTAACAGTTATTCCAATTAGTGGTTTTATGTTGATTTGTATTGTATTGAGTCTTACAGGTCAGATTAGATATGCCCCGATTTTCAGTGAAGAACTGCTGGTAATGCCCTTGTATCGCAATGCATTTTGGGTATATTGCATGCTGTATTTTTATATTCCAATTTTCTTTGCAAGTTTAGTTTTGTTTGAGGTTCTTCTTACACAGTGGCGTAAACGCGAAAAAATGATTGAGCAAGTGAGTATTATTGATCCTTTAACTGGCATTTTTAATCGTCGTAAAATCAGTGAAAATATTGATATGCTCAAACAACAACAAAGCTCTTTTGCGATTGTGTTGTTAGACCTTGATTATTTTAAAGATATTAATGATAAATATGGTCACGATATAGGCGATATCGTTTTACAACAAGTTGCTGGGATATTGACTGAAAATATCCATGAAGAGGATATTGTTGGACGCTTTGGTGGTGAGGAATTTATCATTTTGACCAGAGGTGGTCAGCTCGCCAAAGCCATTGATATCGCTGAGCGATGCCGTAAAGCAATTGAGAAAGAAGTGATTTTACTGGATACTCAACGCAAAATTAGCATTACTGCAAGTTTTGGCGTTGCAGCCTCAATCAATCCTTTTGGAATTACCAAAGAAGAAATTATTCGTCAGGCAGATCAAGCGTTATATTTGGCAAAAAAGAATGGGCGCAATCAAGTTCGTCATTTCTTGGAAATTAAAATTACCCATTCAATGGAATCTAAACAAGTGATTTAGGGGCTGTGGACATTTCATAAATGGCTTGCGTTGTAGGTTAAAATTGAGCAGGTAAGGCATGAAATGAAGAGAATAGCGAGACTATTTTTAAGTTTCATAACGTAGCCTGAGATAATTTTAGCCACAACCCTTCGGGACTAGTGTGTTTTTTGTCGCTTCTTCGTTCCGAACTACTCATTTAGAATGACTAAATTTCGTATTTCGCGCCTAGAATCGCCTAAAAAACACACCTAGTCGCAAACATAGACGAATTGTCCACAGACTCTAATGTATTTCAAATTTTTTTCGGTAAATTAAGCTGGTCAGTAGGGTAAAGCAACACAACACGACAATATAGTACATTGCACCAATATCACTATATAAACTGAGCCATTGTACTAATGGGAGCGTTAATCCACCTACGATGGCATAAGCAACGTTATAAGAAAAAGAAATTCCTGAAAAACGGATTTGTGCAGGAAACATTTTTACCATGCTATAAGAAACTATACCTACCGTACCTGAAAATAAACCCAATAGCATATAGAGGCTAAAAATGGTGGATGGGGTTACATACCCCAAACTGTTGTAAAAAATACTTGAAATAACAGCGACACACAGTGAACCCCAGAACATAATACGACCTGCACCAAAGCGATCAGCCAATGTTCCTGCAATCACACAACCCAACATCTGCATTAAGATTGCAGCACTTTGCATTTGAAATGCATCTGTACGTTGAAAAGCAAAAGTCCCCGTGAGTAAATTAGGCATCGCTAAAATAATGACCACGACACAACCCGTTAAAAACCAAGTAAACAGCATTCCTATCAAAACCGCTGACTTATGGGAGCTTAAGACTTGTTTGACTGGTAGCGCTTTGGAGAGTTCTTTACGTGCTTGCATGGCTTTAAACACAGGTGTTTCTTTGAGATAGCTTCTTAGATATAAAGCAATTAATCCAAATATTCCGCCCAAAATAAAGGGAATACGCCAAGCCCAAGCGTGAATTTCTGCTTCATTAAATTTGAGTGAAATCAATAATGATGTTAGTGAACCCAATAAAATTCCCAACGATAAGCCTGCTGTGAGTAGACCATTGGCAAAGCCAATTTTCTTTTCAGGAACATGTTCTGAAACAAAAGTCCATGCTGCTGGAATTTCACCACCGATGGCAATCCCTTGTACCACACGCATAAGCAGTAATAATAGTGGAGCAGCAAGACCTATATCAGTATAGGTTGGCATGAGACCAATCATTAAGGTTGGCAGTGCCATTAATAAAATAGATAGACTAAATAGACGCTTACGTCCTACCAAATCCCCAAAATGTGCCATGACGATACCGCCCAAAGGGCGAAAGAAATATCCAGCTGCAAAAATTCCATAGGTGTTCAACATCGCCCAAAAAGGACTCAGTGTGCTGGGGAAAAATAGTTCAGCAATGATTTTTGCGTAGAATACATAAATCACAAAATCATAAAATTCGAGTGCGCCACCCAAAGAGGAGAGACCAAGTGTGCGTTTATCTTCCTGATTAAGATTTGTTTTTTCATCCATGTTGTAATATCTAAAAATAGTCGAAAATAAAATTTTAATAAACAATTTTTTCCTTGAATAATCAATCTTTATTTTGATCGTGTCAAAAAATTATTATGGGTGTCTGATGATTTATGTCTTCACTTATGAAAGCTTTAGGAAAAAAGATGCCACTATATGCGAATAAACCATGGGATGAGGCTAAGAATCATTCCAATAGCGCTGATCAACAGATTATTTTCAATGAAATAGGGAAAAATCATTAAAGCGATACCACAGATGAAGGGCACGATCATTTTTTGTTTTTTTCCATAAATAAAATAACCTAATCCAATCGAACTAAAAATCAAACCGAGAAATAAGGTGGTACTATTCATTGGTACAATCTCATGAGTGAGTGACTGTTATTTACAAGATCATGATTAAAATTGAATTAAAGAAACAGTTTTAAATTTGATATTTGAACAATAAGAGTTGAGCACAAAAAGTGAATTGCTTGTATGGAATTATTCAATTGCGATTGAATCGCTAAATGTTAAAATCAAGGCATTGAACGATATGCTGATAAATCAGATAAGACCATGAGTATCATTTTACCCATCGCCCAACGTGGTGAAGATATTTTAAAATTAATTGCAGCCCCTGTTGCTGACACTGAGTTTTCAAGTACTTGGTTGGAAGAACTTGCCAAAGCACTAAAGACAACGATGTTGGAGCGAAATGGAGTCGGGATTGCAGCACCGCAAGTTTATATTTCTAAGCGTGTGATTATCGTCGCTTCACGATCTAATCCTCGTTATCCTGATGCGCCTGAAATGGATGCCATCACCATGGTCAATCCTGAAATCATTGAGCAATCAGTACAAACTGTATTGGGAGAAGAAGGTTGTTTGAGCGTACCTGATGAACGTGGGCAAGTGGCTCGGGCTGAACAGATTACAGTGCAGTTTTTTAGTTTAAACGGTCAGAAAGTGATTCAGACCTTTCATGGTTTTCCTGCTCGAATTGTTCAGCATGAAATTGACCATTTAAATGGTGTGCTTTTCGTCGAGCGAATTTAATTTAGCAACTGGGCGAGAATGTGCATTGATCAAACATTTAGCCCAGTTTCCAAAGAATACACTTTAACTAGACTTTGCTCTTTGTAAAGCATCATTCCATAAGCTTAAATGATACTCACGTTGATCATTGCTCATATTCGGCTCAAAAGCTCGATCTAACTGCCAAGATTCTGAAATTTCATTTAGATTAGTAAATACATTGGTTTTAAGACCTGCCATAGCTGCCGCTCCCCATGCGGTAGACTCTAAAAGCTTTGGACGTAATACAGGGACATTTAAAATGTCAGCTTGAAATTGCATCAGCATATCATTTTGGCTTGCTCCACCATCTACACGGAGTTCTTTTAAAGGCTGAGAAATATCCGACTGCATTGCTGTAAGGACATCGGAAACTTGAAATGCGATAGATTCCAAAGCTGCTCTGGCAATATGTGACTTATTGGTTCCGCGTGACATGCCACAGAGTAATGCACGCGCATCACTGTCCCAATGCGGTGCCCCCAAACCTGTAAATGCAGGTACAAGCACAACACCATCAGTCGTGTTGACTTGGCATGCCAACTTTTCGACTTCAGCACTGTTTTTGATAATGCCTAAACCATCTCGCAACCATTGCACGATTGCTCCTGCCATAAACACACTGCCTTCAAGGGCATAGTTCGACTGATTTTGACAGTTCCATGCTAAGGTCGTGAGCAGTTTATTTTGACTATACTGAATTTCGTTTCCTGTGTTGAATAGCATAAAGCAACCCGTGCCATAGGTATTTTTTGCTGTACCTGCTTCAAAACAAGATTGACCAAATAGCGCAGATTGTTGATCACCTAATACACCACAAATTGGAATTTCAGCACCCAATAACCCTGTCGCAGTATTGGCAATATAACAGTCTGATTGAATAATTTGAGGAAGCACACTTGGGGGAATATTAAATATTTCTAAGAGTTCTTGGTCCCATTGCTGAGTTTTTAAATCCATCAACATGGTACGAGACGCATTACTGGCTTCGATCACATGTTCTGAGCCTTGGGTTAAATTCCAGATCAGCCAACTGTCAATTGTTCCAAAAGCAACATGGTTTTGCTCAGCCAGTTGTCTTAATCCTTCGACATTGTCCAATAGCCAAACCAACTTTCCTGCACTGAAATAAGGATCAATTCTTAATCCTGTTTTTTTGTGAATTTTTTCAGATAAATTTTGCTGGCTCAATTGATTACACCAGTCAGTTGCACGTCGATCTTGCCAAACAATAGCAGGGGCAAGTGGCTTTCCATTTCGTTTGTCCCATACAACGGTTGTTTCGCGTTGATTGGTTAAGCCGAGGGCTTTGATGTCTTTGGCAAGTAATCTGGCAGAGGCAATCGCTTGTTGAACCACAGCAATTTGTGTGGTCCATATTTCCATTGCATCTTGTTCTACCCATCCCGAATGCGGCGTTTTGATTTGGATTTCACGTTGTGCTGAAGCATATACTTTTCCATGCTCATCAAAGATGATTGCACGGCTAGAGGTCGTTCCTTGATCAAGTGAGAGTAAATAGCTCATCTTTTTTATATTTGTCCCTTGAAAAATACTGATAGTAGCGCAATTATAGGACTAGGCGCATCATTTAGAATAAATGTCGTGAATTATCTGCTTAATTTACAACATTTATGTTATGATGAGTTTGTTATCTGGGGATGTTATTGGCTTCGACGCTGATGATGAAGCTCATAGATGCATGCCGAGAGCGCATTTTCTCTCGTAAATAAAATTTGCATATTTTAGTCGCAAACGACGAATCTTACGCTCTAGCTGCCTAAGGGCAGTTTGTCCGCTTCACTGAATACTTGTGGTCAGTGAACCCGACCGAAGCGCACGCACACAAGTCCGTATAAAGTCAAGCCTCGGGGCTTTGTACTAAATTTAGAGGATCGCGTTTTGTACCCTGTTCGTCGGGTCACTTAGCGTTAAAATAATTGACGATATCTAAGCATGTAGTATTCTCGAGTGTAGTGTTGGCGGACGCGGGTTCAACTCCCGCCATCTCCACCAAATTTGCAAATCATGATCTATCACAAACTTAAATGATGAATCATGAAACTTAATAAAGCCTTGAAATTTAACACTTTCAGGGCTTTTTTTAATGCCTAAATTACTATCACTAACATCATTTGAGAATAACGTACTATCAAGATATGATGTTACACAGGAGTGACACACGTGTAACAGGTGCTAAATGCTTTCAGATTCACAAGTAAAAATCTAAAAGCAAAAGAACAATAATATTCTCTTGATGATGAGGGCTTATCTATTGATTTCTACAGTAAGCTTCTTTATCAATACTATTAGTCTTATTATCATAATCATCTCCGCACAAGTACTAAAGATCAAAAAGGTTTCAATGACTCTGTTTCATTCATTCCGTTTATCTTGAATTAAGCTTCTCCAATCTATCTTTGAACCCGTATGTTAATGGGGTGTTGTGATTTGTTTCATATTGTTTTTGACTTTGTAGGTTCTGTTATACTCAGGTTGCAAATCTTTCCTCGAAAGGGGATGTAATAAAAGTGTCTCAGCAATTTGATTACTCATTTTTTGGTCTGTAGTGATTAGTATCGTCTTTATCTGACAGTTGTTAATAGCAAGCTTCGGCTTACAAAGTGCGGTGATGCGCTTTGGATTATTATTCTCCATCATTATTTTGCTGTTTTGTGTTTGGCATTAGCCAATGCACTCAAACAGAATCAATTTAATCCTTTAGCAATGCGAGTGATCACGAAGTTAACTCAGTTATCATATCATTACATCACTGAAAAATCAGAAACATTTAAATTGGGTAAATAACTTTTGTTTTTCGTTTTCTATTCAGATATTTATTTTCATTGATTAAGCGATGGAAAGATGTAGATGAATATTTTCTTCTTCTCTAACTTCCTGAGGATTGTATGGCAACAGATAATCCAAGAGCAGTTGATGATGCTGCATTAGCAAATAAAGACCATTTAAATCGTGTGGTCTTTTATATTTCAGCTCTACTTATTTTAACATTTGCACTTGTTACGATTTTATTTAACGACTTTGCTAATCATTTATTGAATGTCGTGTTGGCGTGGGTCAGTGACAAATTCAGCTGGTACTATTTATTAGCTGCAACATTGTACTTAGTCTTTGTGATTTTTATCGCTTTCTCACGTTATGGCGATATCAAACTTGGTCCAAAGCATTCGAAACCTGAGTTTAGTCTATTAAGTTGGTCTGCGATGCTGTTCGCTGCTGGAATTGGGACCGACTTAATGTTCTTCTCGGTTGCAGAACCGTTATCGCATTATATGAATCCACCCATAGGTGAAGGACAGACTTATGAAGCTGCACGTCAGGGCATGGTTTGGACATTATTCCACTATGGCTTAACAGGGTGGGGGATGTACGCCTTGGTGGGGATGGCATTGGGATATTTTAGTTACCGCTATAATTTGCCATTAACGATTCGTTCTGCACTATATCCAATCTTTGGTAAAAAAATTGATGGTCCTATTGGGCATACGGTTGATATTGCTGCTGTGATCGGAACGATCTTTGGTATTGCTACCACCTGTGGTATTGCAGTAGTTCAGATTAATTATGGTCTACATGTGCTGTTGGATATCCCAGAGAATCTCTGGATTCAGATTGCGCTGATTTTAGTTGCTGTGATTGTGACTATTATTTCAGTCACCGCTGGTGTAAATAAAGGCATCAAGGTTTTGTCTGAAATTAATATCTATGCCGCAATTGGCTTGATGCTGTTCGTATTGTTCCTTGGGAATACCGAATTTCTGCTCAATGCACTGGTACAAAACTTTGGTGATTATATTAGTCGCTTCCCGAGTTTAGCTTTAGAAAGTTTTGCCTTTGATCGACCAAAAGACTGGATGAATAGCTGGACCTTGTTCTTCTGGGCATGGTGGGTAGCTTGGTCTCCATTTGTCGGCTTATTTCTGGCGAGGATTTCTCGCGGTCGTACGATTCGTGAATTCGTTTGTGGAACTTTGATCATTCCTCTGTTGTTCACTATCACATGGTTGTCTATTTTTGGTAATAGTGCCTTACATAGTGTGATCTTTGATGGTAATAGCACACTGGCACAAACCGTATTAACCAATCCTGCACATGGTTTTTATGACTTACTTGCTCAGTATCCAGGCTTTGCCTTTATTGCCAGTATTGCCACCATTACAGGTTTGCTTTTCTACGTTACTTCAGCAGATTCAGGCGCTTTGGTACTCGGGAACTTTACGACCAAATTTTCTAGTGTTGATCATGATGCCCCACGTTGGTTGCGTATCTTCTGGGCTACTGCAATTGGCTTACTGACGGTAGCCATGCTTATGGCGAACGGAATCACCGCCTTGCAAAGTGCAACAGTCATTATGGGATTACCCTTCAGTTTTGTCATGTTGTTAGTGATGGCAGGTTTGTATAAATCCTTGCGCTTGGAAGATTATCGTAAAGCGAGTCGTAGTCCAAATGCAGCACCTGTAGTAGGGAATGTTGATATTCTAAACTGGAAGCAACGTTTGTCTCGTGTCATGTTTCATCCTGGTAGTCGTGAAACACTGAGTATGCTCGATAGCGTGTGTAAACCTGCGGTTCAGACGGTTGCAGATGAGTTGGTTAAACGTGGCATGAGTATCGAAGTAACGCAAGGAGAGGTCGAAGATAGTGATACCTTGTATCATCTTGATTTAACCATCTACATCGAAGAAGAGTTTAATTTTATTTATCAGATCTGGCCTGTGCGTTATATCACACCGACCTTTAGTGAGCGTGGTAAACGCGGTATGCAATATTACTATCGTTTAGAAACTTTCTTGTACGAAGGTTCGCAGGACAATGACTTGGTCGGATACACCAAAGAGCAGGTGATTAATGATATTTTAGATAAGTACGAACGTCATATGACCTTTTTACATATCAATCGAATTAGCCCCGGAAATCGTCCTTTGTATCCTGACTCACAAGACTAATGTTTTGATATAAAACTCCCTCGATTAAGTATGTTCTACTTAAGGGGGGAGTTCAGTAAGTGTCTAAGTTAAAATCCATTTTCAATACATGGGTTTTGGCGAAAGTCTAAAAATCGTTGTGAGAGCTCAATGAGTAGAATAAGCTAAGCCGTTGAGAAAAAGACTAATGCAATAGACAGCTAAGTGGTTCTTTTATTTGTTAAGATTGGGTAAAATTACAGCAAATTTAGCACTTTATAAAATGGAAATTAGCATGTTGAACAAAATTTTACTGATTGCCTTAGCGGTATTGCCAGTATTTGCACAAGCACAAAGCTTCAAATACACAAACACCGAGTCTGGTTTTAAAAATTATCAGGGACAAGCTACTTTAACAGGAAAATTTTCACGTAATTTAGACCCTGAATATGTGGATTATATGGGGGATGATATTTGCTTTGAACCCAATAAAACCTCGGCTGCACTGATACCACGTCCAAAAGGTGACACACGAGATGTATGGTTTTGCTTTAGCAACTTTGATGCAGCAAAAAAGACTTTTAAGTTACCAGACAATATTAAAAAAGGTTATTGCCAATATGAAGGACAGGCAACGATTCAAATTAAAGACTATCATTTATTTATAGAGGAAACTGAAGGTTTTGATTCAACTCAATTAGTTTCAGCGACCAATATTACTCCTGCAAAAGCAATAAAATGTAAAGTGCAGAATTAAGACTGTTTGCATACTGTGATGAGATTTGATCGCCACAGGTAAATAGTGCTTAACTTGGGTAGCCATTCGCAAACAAAAAAGATCGCATTAATGCGATCTTTTTCTTTTAAAACGAATACTTAAGCTATCCATGCTTATTTATTCTTTTTGCTGATTTTTTTATATTCTTCATATGCCTCCTCAGCAAATTTGCGTAATGAAGCTCCGATCGCAGCGTATTGGAACTCATTTAAATTGGCAAGCGAGGCACGTGCAGAAGGGTGTTGAACACCAAAACCTGAACCCGGAAGCAGCACTACACCTGTTTCATCAGCAACTCGGAAAAGTAATTCTGTTGGATTCTTATTTTTCATCACCCAATCAGCAAACGCATCACCATATAGTTTTCTTGAGGTATTTTCTAAATTGACCAAGGTATAGTAATCAACAGCGTTTGGATCTTGTGGAACTTCAACGCCAAGCTGTCTATACAGGGCAGCATCACGTTCTCTTACCACAGATTTCACTGCTTTTTTATAACTTTGACGAGAGTCCATCATATTGAATAATGCAAACAGGACCATTTGTACTTGTTGAGGTGTCGATAAACCAGCTGTATGATTCAATGCGACGTTTCGGCTATCAGCGACCAGACGGTCAATAAATTTAATACTTGATGGATCTGTGGTGAGGGATGAGTAGCGTTCTTCGAGTTCTTTCTTGTCTTTTTTAGAAAGCGCTGCAATTTTTTTATCTAAAATATTATGATTACTCAAGGCAATGACACCCAAACGCCAACCTGTCGCGCCAAAATATTTAGAGAAAGAATAAACCAGAATAGTATTGTCAGGACAAATCGCAAACAAAGATTTAAAATTATCAGCAAATGTTCCATAAACGTCATCAGTTAAGATAATCAGATCAGGGCGTTTTTTGACAATATCAGCCAAAATCGCTAAGCCTTCATCACTCATTTTAACCGAAGGTGGGTTACTTGGATTGACCAAGAAAAAGGCTTTGATTGATGGATCTTCTAATTTTCTTAACTCTGATTCAGGGTATTGCCAACCTAGATTTGGATCAGCCTCGATCAACACCTCTTCAAGTTGATAATCGTTAAGTTTGGGAATTTCAAGATAAGGGGTAAAGATAGGAGAACCTATGGCAATACGATCACCATGTGAAATAATCTTATTTTCTTTTAATGAGTTAAAGATATAAGCCATTGCAGCCGTCCCCCCTTCAACTGCAAATAAATCGAGTTCCTCTTTAGGCATACCTTGTACGCCCATTTCACGTAAAACGTATTCTTTGATAATTTTTTCACTGACTTTGAGCATTCGATCAGGAACTGGATAATTACAGCCGAGAATACCTTCGACCATTTCAAGTAAAAAAGCATCTGGATCGAGTCCTAATTGATCACGCACATAAGAAATCGCTTTCCCAAGAAAAACAACACCAGGTTTGTCGCGATTTTCTAAAACGAAATGGTCAAAGCGTGATTGCAATCCTTCTGCACGGGGAAATCCACCAAGCCCTTCTGGAATATAGGAAAAAGAAAATTCTGATTCAGTGGCTGAAAATAGACCCAATTGGAAAAAGGCACGACGTGGAATGGTTGCGAGAAAATTGGGATTGCCTCGTCCAGCATTGAGCATCATACGGTCAGTATGGCTTTGTGCCAAAGCAATCAATTCATCTTTAAGTTCAAATGGGCTGAGTTTTGCGTATTTTGAATAATCAACGTTCCCCATGGGAAGTCTCCTTCATTATATTGATATCAATGTGTTTGGGATTTATAAATTTATTTATGCTAAACCAACAATCAGTGGGCCGAGCAGGGTCAAAAATACATTTGCGAGTGCATAGGTAATTGCAAATGGAACAGTTGGAATCGAATTTCCAGCTTTGTCTAGTACGCCACCAAAAGCAGGATTGGCACTTCGTGAGCCTGTTAATGCTCCTGCCATTACGGCGACATTGTCATAACGAAGGACATAACGGGCAAAGAGCATGGAAAGAATAAGTGGGACTAGGGTAACCACAACCCCAATCATAAAGAGCGATAAGCCACTTTCTTTAATGGTTTGAATAGCCTGTAGCCCTGATTGCAGTCCAACAGCAGCAACAAAACCAGCAAGACCGAGATCTTTAAGTAGTTGTGAAGCGGCTAAGGGCATGTTGCCATGCACTTGATTTCGGCTACGAAGCCAACCGAAGAGTAGACCTGAAAGCAGAGCACCACCACCTGCGCCAAGCGTTAAAGGTACATCCCCAATTCGGATAACAAATAAACCAATGACCAAACCAACGACTAAGCCAGCACCGTGAAAAATCCAATCTGTTTTTAAACTCTCAGGTAAGGCTTTTCCTGCTTCTTTGACTAAACGATCAAGATCACTTTTTGTTCCATAGACAGTCACGACATCACCTTGGTGAAGTACAGTATCATCACTCAACCTTTGAGCTTCACTGTTACGTTTAATCGCAAGGACATAAATGCCATGTTTTAAATAATCTGGCGTATTGGTCTTAATATCACCAAGTGTGCGGTTGGCATATTTTGAATTTCTCAAAATAACATCGGTCGTATCCATGATCATTTCCATGCCTTGTGAGGACTGTAATTCAGATCCGATAGACGCAGAGATGGAAACAATACTTGCTCGTCGACCCACTACGAGCACAACATCATCTTTTTGTAAGCTGATGTCAGGGCTAACATCAATAAACTGATCTTTACGTTTCAATCGTTCAATGGTCACACTTGGGGCAATGGTTTCAAGTTCTGCAATAGTTTGTCCCGCGGCTTGTTTGACTTTGTAGATTCGTCCAACAATTTCAGGCATTGCCAGTTCTTGACCTGGTGCAAGTTCAAAAGCACCTTTTAACTGTTCTGCTTGTGCCTTCAACGCATCATCATGTATTTCTCGACCCATGAATTTTGGTAGAAGATTTACACAGACAATAATGGCACCCAATGAGCCAAAAATATAAGTTACAGCATATCCAATCGCAACATTGGCTTGGAGCTTTTGGATTTCTGCAAGTGGTAAATCTAAACGAGAAATTGCATCTCCTGCTGTACCGATGATTGCGGATTGAGTCATTCCACCTGCAGCAAGCCCAGCGGCTAAACCTTTGTCCAGATTAAAGATTTTTGCCATTGCTAAAACAGTGATCAGACCACATACTGCCATAAAGATCGCCAACAGAATTTCTTTAATCGATTGTGGACCAAGTGATTTAAAAAACTGTGGACCACTTTCAAAGCCAACTGCATAAATAAATAGAGCAAAAAGAATGGCTTTTACGCCATTGTCTATGGGAACACCAATCAAGCTCAGAATTACTGCGACAAGCAATGATCCTGCAACCCCCCCAAATTGAAACTTACCGAATTGAAATTGACCGATCCAAAAACCTATTGCTAAAGATAAGAATAATAGGATTTCTGGACTATGTTTTAACTCGCCTTGTAGCCATTCAATCATTTTACGGCCCACCTTTATTATTTAATCTATATTTGATAATGAAATAAGATATTTAAATTTTGCCTTCAATGAAAATACTATTTAGTTAAAGCGCTGTAAATTTTTAGGTTTATATTTAAATTATTTCATCATTATTTTTTGTTGAATTTAAATATACAGCGAATATAAAATTATTCTTAAGGGATTGCATTCTTATGATTGATTACAGTTTTAATTGTCTAACAATTTATTATTTAGAGGCTATCTTTAATAAGTAAATTTAAATAATTAAATTAAATTAAAAAAATTATTATAATAATTTAATAGTTTTTTGTTGCTTTTAAAGCAGTTTTATTATCTTTTTATTTTTGTTAAGTATATGAAAATTTAGGTAATTTATTTATGTTTTATTTTTTGTCTTAATGCTGTTGCTAATGTGTATCCGTAGGTAAATTATAGCCAATATATGAATATTTCAATTTTTTTTATTTAGTAGTAATGCGTATGACTTATTTTAATCGTGGAATTATAAATTGTAGTCATTATATGAATAATTTGTGATTTTAATAAGGTAAAAATAATAATTTGTGATTTTATTTTTGTTTTTGTGGAATCGTATATTTTAAAAAGTGAATGGTAAGAGGTTTAAATTATGATAAGCATACTGATCTGAATAAAATGATGGATATATCGTTTTAATTAATAATCTTGGGGTGAAGTGAATTCACAATAGTCTGATTTATTTAATAAAAATTAATTAATTTTGAATTATAGAGATAAGCAACTTAAGCAATGACAGAGTGGTAGTAGAGGTCTAAATACCACCCTATATTGAATAAAAATGACAGCCATATACTATGAGGAAAAACTAGCTTTTAGGATGTGCTTTTGGATTGCCATTGTGGGTAAATCGACAGAATATAGCGCTGAAACTGTTGTGTTACTTTAGGATTATTTGAGCGTTTTAAATAGTCAAAAACGGCATTTAAATAAACTTCACTCGGTTGTAATTCAAAGCCTAAATTTTGACTGAGTTGAGTGTAATGCTGTTTGACCAGATCTAGATTTTCAGGAATTGATTTAATATTGATCTGCATACCTTCAAAAATATAACGCAAACCGTCAAGGTTACCTTTCAATGGTACAGTGCCGTGATCTTCACCTTCATATTGGATATATTTATAGTTCAAATGTGCAAAGGGTTGTTGAGTTAAATATTGATTGAATTTTTGAATACCATTGTAATGGCTGTCCAAACTGGCGGTATTTTCACTGCTGCCGACTTGTGTTAAGAATAGTTTTTTATGTTGAAAATCTTTGTGCTTTACTTCCTTAAAACGCTTGAGCATGATTTCATCATCCCACCAAATACTGGGATCATGCACAATATAAGCTTGAATATTTTTGTGACCGTTAAGCATATGATTCAGTGCAGTGATTCCTCCAAAAGAATGACCAATCAATACATTTAAGCCATTAGTACGATATTTTTTTTCTACGTCAGGCATAAGCTCAGTTTCTAAAAAATTAAAGAAAGCAAGATTTCCGCCAGTTTTACCTTCGATCAGCCGTCCTTCTTTAATTTGAGGCTTTTGCGGTGTAGGTGTTAAATCACGTGCTCGATCTGTATTGACTATGCCGATAACCACCATTTCAGGTATTGAGGGATAAGGAGACTTAGATAATTTTTCAATAATCCCTGTCACATAATGAAAGTTACTTTCACTGTCTAAAAGATATACAACAGGGTATTTTTGATTGGGATATTGATTATAGCTGGCTGGTAGATAGACCTGAATTGCTCTTTTTTCATTTAATACAGTGGACACGAAGTTGTGTGTTTCTCCAATTTTGATGCTGCTATCCGCAAAACTTGGTATTGAGATTTGCATAGACAATACGCCCAAAGCCAAGTAGAGAAAAGTTTTCTTGATCATAGAAAGATCCATTCTATATTTGTGATGTCATCACACCAATTTAAAAAGTAAACACTTGCTCAATCAGTAGCAGGTATTATATGTAAATCAATACTTAGAGTATTGACCATGATGGGACTGGACCCATGCATGGTGCTTTAATGACGTTTTAAATCAAATTCATTTTTAAAATTTATATTGAATTGATGCGGTATAACGTCGTGGATCGCCATAAGTATTTGCCCACGTATTTAGACGGTATTTTTCATCAGTTAAATTACTGACATTTAGTCCAAGATTAAGATCTTTGTTGATTGCATAACGAGCCATTACATCAACTAAGCCAAAGGATTTTTGACGAAAAGCTTCATAATTTAGACCTGTTTTACTTTTATCATAAAATTCATTTTGCCAATTTACACCTGCACCAACGGTTAATTTATTTTCCATCACGGGTAAGTTGTAGGTGGTGAATAATTTAAATTGTTGTGTAGGGCGATCGGTATTGATACGTTGACCATTTTTATCTTTCGTTTCAGCTTGGGTATAGCCTGCTTGAATATTCCATTCAGGTAAAATTTGCCCTGAAATTTCAAGTTCAAAACCTTGCGTTTTTGCACCTTTGACGCCGTGATAATAAGTTGATCCCGCTGTTGTCCATCCATTGATGACAGCTTGATCTGTATCACTATATTTTCCAGCAGATTCAGCAACATTATCCATTTTTGCTTGAAAATAAGCGGCACTCATATTTAATCGGTCATCATAAAAACTTGCTTTAAACCCACCTTCATAATTGTCACCTTGCTGTGGGGCTAACATATTGTATGCATAATCACGGTTGGTTTGCGGTAAGAAAATATTGGTATAACTCGCATAAGCAGTAAGATATGAGGAGATATCAAAAGTAATCCCTGCATAAGGTGTAAATTGATTGGATTCTTTGATTTTAGAATCTGAAACTGTATTTCTAACTGTATTTGTAGAATGGGTTTTTAAATCATAATTGGACAAACGCCCACCCACAATAATATGTAAGGAATCAATCGGATTAAGTCGAGTTGCAAGATAGTAGCCACTTTGCTGATAGTCTTTATTACTTACACCAGTCGCAATGCGAGCTTCTGGCGGGAGAGCAATTTGCCCATTCCATGTGTTTAAGTTAATCGTATCTTTACTACTATATCCTGCATAAGCATTGTTATTACTCTTTAGATTTTGATAACTTGCACCAAGCATTAATTCATGTTCACGTCCCAAAAGAGAGTAGTCGCCAGTGACTGAAAGATCTAAGCTATGTTCTTCTGGGCTGAAATCATTTTGTGATGCTGCAAGTGATGCAGTCATTTTGGTGTAGTCGACTTGGGCAACACCAATGACGCCATATAAAGCATCAATGTCTTGTTTGGTATAGTTATAATTGGCTTGAATTTTCCAACGATTGTTGAATTCATGTTTTAACTCAGTAAATAAATTGAGTGTATCCACATTGCTATAAGCCCAACGTGCATTGGGGTTAAATTCACGATTGAACGGCATCAATGTGCCATCATCACCAAATACAGTGATCCCGTGTACACCTTGTCCATTGAGACGAGAGCGACTGAGTAGAGAACCAACACTGAACTGCGTTTTTTCGCTGAGATCTGCATCAACTACTGCATAAAGTGTGGCATCACGTTGATCTCCCCAATCACGCCATGAATCGCTTTGACCATAAGCAGCGACGACTCGCCCACGGACATCTCCTGACGATGTTAAGGCACTTTGCGCATCAAACGTTGAGCGAATCGCTTGATCTGATCCTACATTGAGTTGAATCTGACCTGTTGGTGTAGTACTGGTTGCATGTTTACGATTGAGATTAATACTGGCACTTGGATAACCTGCACCATTGGTGAGTCCAGCAGCACCTTTGAGTACGGTAATATTTTCATAAATAATGGGATTTAAATTGCTGAGAGATGAACCGTTTTTGCCACTGGTTGCAGGAGAGGTCATTACACCATCTACCTGATAGTTCAAGATTTGATTTCCCCGCGCATAATAGAAGGTGTATTCACCACCATTCCCAACTGCACCTTGTGCACCATAGCGTTGTACATAAATGCCAGGTGTTTGTGATAAAACTTCTTCAACGGTATTTAAATTTTGATCTTCGATATGTTGGCTGGTCATCACCGTTACGGATTGTGGAGTTTCCTTCAAGGTCAGATCAAGCTTCGTTGCTGCTCGAGATTTTCTTTCAGTATATCCCGTGTTTTTTTCTGTATCGGCTTTTACTTCGATTGTTGGCAATTGTGTTGAGAAGTCTTCTGCGATTGCGGTACAACTGATCAAGGTGAGAGAGCTGAAAAGAACATGACGTACAGATAAGCTTAGTGTTGAAAGTTTCATTGGAATAATTTTTTTATAAAGATGCTAGTGATAATTATTATCATTTAAAATAAGGGTAAAAATCAACAAAGATTTATGCTTTTTTTAAATTTTTAATTTATTTAATTGAGGTAAGTTATTGAGCCTCAATATTTTTCAAATAAGATCGAACAGTTAATAGTGCTTATTATTAATATATTCTTCCATTAAATGGAGAATTGCTTAATCGGGCGAAGCTTGGTGAATATGAAGCAATCTCATTCAATTGAGCAGGGATAATGATACAGATTAGGCTAAAATATAAGCATGATTTTAAATCATACATCTTAATTCATAAGCTGTATTTCTCAGTAAAGGCAAAATTTGCTGAAGCAGTTGTTCATCAGTCATTCGATGAGTTTGTGCAATACAGTTTAGCGCTGCGACCGCATCACCTTGACCATTTAAAACAGGAACGGCAATCGCAATAACACCGAATTCATGCTCTTCTTTTGATAAACAATAATCTTGTTTTTGTACTTGATTCAATATTTGATAAAACTGAGTTTCATCTTGGATGGTATAAGCAGTAAGTCTTTTTAAACCATATTTGTTCAGCCATTGTTTTTGCTCTTCTGGACGCAGTGCTGCCAGTAAAACCTTACCTGTTGAAGTTGCATGAGCAGGTAAGCGATTACCCAAATGCATGCCGTACGGACTTACGCGTAGATTATCTTGTTGGGGTAAATAACTTCGTGCAATTGGCACAACTTCATGTTCATCTAAAACCACCAATGAAAAAGTCAAACCTGTTTGTGCACTCAATAAATTTAAAATCGGTTGTACAACTTTAGGCAGATGAGCAGAACTCAGATAAGAGCTCGATAAGCGTAATACTTTGTGTGTTAACCAGAAATAATGATCATCACTTTCTAAATAACCTAAATATTTTAAAGTTCTTAAATATCTTCGAGCTGCTGTGCGGCTTAATCCAGTACGTTCAGCAACTTGAGTCGAATTGAGTTTTTGACGATCAATACCAAAAGCTTCAAGTAAACTCAGTCCTTTGGCAAGTCCAGCGATGTAGTCGTCCTGCTTAATGGTTTCACCTGAAATTTCATTTTTGACTAAATCGTATCTCATCGTTCATTCATTCTCGATTGTATTTGACCGATATACGGTCATTGTTACCACTATACGGTGATTATCCAGTTTTCACCATATCAAAAGTACAGCAAAGAAATTAATTTAAGTGTCAGGATATGGAGAAAATATTATGGAAAATTTAACCACACAAGTTGCGATTATTGGTTCAGGACCAGCAGGGTTATTGCTTGGACAACTGTTGTTTAAAGCGGGCATCTCACATGTGATTATTGAACAACGTAGTGCTGAATATGTAGCTGCACGCATTCGAGCAGGCATTCTTGAACAGGTCTCTGTAGATTTATTAGCCCAAGCGGGTGTGGACAAGAACTTAAAAAAGCTTGGACTGCCACATGATGGTATTGAAATTTTAACCAATGGCTTAAAGCATCGTGTCGATTTAGCTAAATTAACTCAGGGGAAGCAAGTTACGGTTTACGGACAAACGGAAGTCACAAAAGATTTAATGCATGCTCGTGAAGCAGCAGGTTTACCTACTTACTATGAAACTGAGCATGTACAAATTCATGATTTTGAGCAAAACCCGTATGTTAGCTTTCAGCATAATGGTCAATCGTACCAGCTCAGATGTGATTTTATTGCAGGCTGTGATGGCTATCATGGGGTTTGTCGTGCAAGTGTGCCTCAAGATAGAATCAAAACTTTTGAAAAGATTTACCCATTCGGTTGGTTAGGTGTACTTGCAGATGTACCCCCTGTATCAAATGAGTTGATCTATGTGCAGTCAGAACGGGGCTTTGCTTTATGTAGTATGCGCTCTCAAACACGGAGTCGATATTATTTGCAAGTCCCTGTGACAGATCATGTTGATGAATGGTCGGATGAAAGATTTTGGAATGAATTAAAAAATCGTTTGGATGAAGAAAGCCGTGAAAAAATAGTAACAGGGACTTCCCTTGAAAAAAGTATTGCACCTTTACGTAGTTTTGTGACAGAGCCAATGCGATTTGGAAAATTATTTTTGGCAGGTGATGCTGCGCATATAGTACCTCCTACAGGTGCAAAAGGTTTAAATTTAGCAGCCTCTGATATTGCTTATTTATCCCATGCTTTGATTGATTTTTATCACAATGACTCGGAGAAAGGCATTGAAGAATATTCTGAAAAATGCTTGAAGCGAGTATGGAAAGCGGAACGTTTTTCATGGTGGATGACGCATTTACTGCATCGTTTTGAAACAGAAAGCGAGTTTGATCATAAAATTAAACAGGCTGAATTGAGTTATATTTTAGATTCAAATGCTGGATTAACCGCATTGGCAGAAAACTATGTCGGTTTACCTTATGAAATTAAAAGTTTTAATGCTGAGAAATCTATGGATTAATGCTAATTGATTTGCACTGTAGTATTAAACGTGTTGATCTATTAAGCCGTCATAATTTCTGTGAAATTTAAGCACGTTTGTTTGCTTCACAAAAAAATAATCTTATATTTTGCAAATGAATTTATGTTCGACCTCAAATCGAATGTGAGATCTTAAAGAATGTGAACGTTAAGTGTGTCATCTCGCCACGTTTAACCATGGGGAAAAACGCGGCTGTTAAAATTAATTTATAATTTTGAATCAACGATCCTCGTGGTAGGATCGTTAGGATCATTCTGCAAGCAACTTAATTGCTATTCTGCTCAATCCAATGCACCAAGTCATAAATTTTTTCAGCGACTTCAATGCCTTTATTTTCAGATAATGAGTATTCAACATGCGGTGGAATGACAGGAAATTCTTTACGCACAACAAAACCATCATTTTCTAAATCACGTAAAGTTTGGGTCAGCATTTTTTCGCTGATACCATCAATTCTACGTCTCAATTCACTGAAACGATGCGTGCCTCTTCTTAAACAAAACATTACCAGTACGCCCCAACGATTAGTTAAATGCATTAATTGCATTCGAGACGGGCAATTTTTTGATAAAACATTTGCAGCTAAACAGGACGTGTCAGTTTTCATAGATTTTCCAAGATCAAGTCACTTACTTTTTTGTAAGTACTTACAAAAAGTAATTGTCTTCTTTACTATAACAAATATCAGCTGAAATGTGTTTTGCATATTTCGAAAGTCTATCTATTTCTAAGAGGAAGTTTATGGCGTCTCCGATTCTGCACTGGATTATTGATCCGATTTGTGGCTGGAGTTATGGTGCATTGCCTTTGATAAATGCAATTGAGGAAGGTTTTCCAAATCTTCAACGTTTACATCTTGGTGGTTTATATAGTGAAGATCATCAACCGCAAATGACGGCTGCAATGCGCGCACAAATTATTCATTATGATGAGCAAATCCATCAACTCACTGGCGTAAACTTTGGTGACGATTATAAAAATGGCTTGCTCAAAGACAGCACCTTAAAGATGAACTCAATTCCTGCAACACATGCATTGTTAAGTATCAAGCAGGCGCTGGGTCATGATTCGATGATGGTGTTATTAAATTTAATACAACAAGCTTACTATCTGAAAGGCTTAAATGTCACACAATATAGTGTGCTTGCTCAGCTCGTTGCTGAACTGGGTATTAGCCCTGACCAGTGGTCAAAATACTTAGAAGCTGTGGATCAAAATCAGCTAGATCAACACATAGATCAAACACGTCAACTGTTATCACGTGTTCGAGGACAAGGTTTTCCTACAGTGGTTTTTGAAAACCAACATGCGGAGATTGGTCAGCTTCCTATTCATGGTTTTTATAATAAACCACAAGATTTGGTACGTTTTGTAGAGCAACAATTACTTAAAACTTCATTTAATTCTAAAGAGAGATAAGGCAATGAAATTATTTTTAAAATCTATTCTAGTCAGTTCAGTTGCTTTGAGTTCCTCAGCATTTGCGACAGAACTCACCTATAAAGTGTATAACCCTCAAACTCAGGGTATTTTTCCTGTGACTTCGACTCTAATCTCGGGGGAAAAGGACGCAATATTGGTTGATGCACAATTTAGCACGCATGATGCTAAAAACTTGGTCAAGTTGATTCAAGACAGTGGTAAAAATCTTCAATATATTGTGATTACCGCAGGTGATCCAGATTATTACTTTGGTTTAGAACCTTTGGTTCAAGCTTTTCCAAATGCTAAAGTGATCGCTACGCCAGAAGTGGTTAAGCATATTGAAGCCACAAAAGTTGGTAAATTCGCCTATTGGGGACCGATTTTAAAAGATGCTGCACCCACTCAAGTGATTGTTCCGAATGTCACTGAAGCAAAATCAATTGAATTAGAAGGTGAAAAAATTGAAATTAAATCACCTGGCAAATATGCATCTTATCTTTGGGTACCACATAACCGTACCATTCTTGGTGGGGTAGGGATATCTTCTGGAATTCATTTGTGGACAGCAGATACACAAAGTGAAAAACAACGAGATGCTTGGAAGAAAACACTGAAACAAATGAAGCGTTTAAGCCCAAGTGCTGTTATTCCTGGGCATTATATCGGTGATATTCCAAAGGCAACACAAGCCATTGATTTCACTTACCAATATCTTGTGGATGTCGATAAAGTTTTAAAGGATCATAAAGATTCTGCATCAGTTATCGCTGCATTAAAGGAAAAATATCCAAATTTAGCTGAAGAAAGTTCTTTGGAGTTGAGTTCTAAAGTGCTCACAGGCGAAATGGAATGGAAATAATTTAATCCTTGTTTTGATCATGTAAAAATGATCTATGATTGATACGATATGCGCTTGAAACTTAATTTATTCATTTAGGTTAAGTTTCTGGTTTTTTTAGCTACTTATTATGATCAAAAAGAATAAAAGAAAAAATGCTGCGAGTCTAAATTATTCAATTAAATATCAAATATAACAACAGAATTACATTTGTAATTGAATCATGTTTGCCATATTTCATCAGATGAATCAGATACCTATTTTCACTGAATGATATCTGATTTAAATGTACTGCATATTTGTGTTTTAAATTTGTATGTCTAGGGGGTTTCCCTCATTCAAAACATGTTTTACTCAAGAATATACTGTAGTCACTGAGCTAAACCACAAAAAAATTTTGGAGCGTAACATGAGTGAATTAAGTAAACTGCCAACCCCAGATTTAGCTGAAGATAATGCTTTTTTCCCATCCCCATACTCTTTAAGTCAATATACATCTTCAAAAACTGATTATGATGGGACAACTTATCCGACACCGTATACAGGCAATAAAAAAATACTGATGATTGCAACGGATGAGCGTTATATCTTGATGCAAAATGGAAAGTTTTTTTCAACAGGTAATCATCCAGTAGAAATGCTTCTTCCTGTATTTCATTTAGATGCTGCTGGTTTTGAAGTGGAGGTGGCTACACTTTCGGGGAATCCTGTCAAACTTGAAATGTGGGCAATGCCCAATGAGGATAAAGCTGTTTTAGATACTTATCACAAGTATGCTGAAAAACTTAAAAATCCATTGCAGCTTGACGATATTCTTACTGAGGCGATCAGTGAAAATTCGCCTTATGCTGGTATATTTATCCCAGGTGGGCATGGTGTGTTAGCAAAAATTCCAGAAAGTAGAGCGGTAAAACAATTACTAGCGTGGGCGGTAAAACATGATAAGTATGTGATTACCTTATGTCATGGTCCGGCATCATTACTTGCTGCCGCTGTAGATGAAAAGCCTGAAAACTATATTTTTAAAGATTATGAGATTTGTGTTTTTCCAGATTCTTTAGATCAAGGTGCAAATATTGAAATTGGTTATATGCCGGGTGCTTTGCCGTGGTTGGTGGGTGAAAACCTAGAAAAATTGGGGGTAAAAATTCTCAATAAAGGTATCACTGGGCAAGTACATAAAGACCGTAAACTCCTGACTGGAGATAGTCCTTTAGCTTCAAATAATCTGGGTAAATTAGCGGCTGAAACTTTACTGGCTGATCCTGAATTGGTTTAAAGTTTGAGGAAAGTAGTCTCTGCGGAGACTACTTTCGATGCTAAAAATTTAATTGAAAAGTTTAGGGTCTGTGGACAATTCGTCTATGTTTGCGACTAGGTGTGTTTTTTAGGCGATTCTAGGCGCGAAATACGAAATTTAGTCATTCTAAATAAGTAGTTCGGAACGAAGAAGCGGCAAAAAACACGCTAGTCCCCGCTACGCCTTGCGCTGCAAACAAAGCAGTGCTTTGTTCTTGCTCAGGGTTGTGGCTAAAATTATCTCAGGCTACGTTATGAAACTTGAAAATAGTCTCGCTATTCTCTTCATTTCATGCCTTGCCTGCTCAATTTTAACCTACAACGCAAGCCATTTATGAAATGTCCACAGCCCCTAATAAATACAAATTTAATGCTGATTTTTGACCAAGAGATTAAAATTGACAAATAAAGCGCTACGATTTGCACCACATCAATTGGCTGATCTATTGTTTCAGACAGTGCATCAATTGAAACAGGCGCATCACCTGCAACAGGTTTTTCAGATTCTGGTGAGTTTTGCAGCAACATTAAATTTTGATCGTATTATTGTTTGCAGTGTTTTCCCTCACAATCAAAGTGAATGGGTGGATGAAATTTTCTTTGTTTCAGGGCCTTGGTCGAATGTTGAAAATATTGATGAGCGTGAAATCTATTTACGTCGTTGTCCCATCACTCGTCATATTTTTGAATATGATGAACCCTTTTTTTGGACCAAGGCTTTAAATAAAAAAACCGGAAAAGAAAGCTATCGGGTTATTAAAAATACGTTGTTTCAAGATGAGCTCAGCGGGATACAAGTCCCTATTTTTGGTCGAACTGGTTTAGAAGGTGCTTTTTCCTTTGCAGGAAACCTGTCTGATGTCAGTGATGATTTTAAATTAATGCTTCAAATGATATGTCAGCTTGCATTCCGAAAAATTTTATCCTATCGAACTGATACTTCGGTACAGCAGCGTAAATTGACCCAACGAGAAAAAGAAGTGCTGAAATGGGCTGCAATCGGACATAAACAAATTGAAATCGCGGAAATCTTAAAAATTTCAGAGCGAACAGTCGAAAATCATTTAAGAAATGTTCGTAAGCGTTTGGGGGTAAAGTCCACAGCACAAGCGATAGCTTCAGCAATGGTCAGCAAAGAAATTGAAATATAGAGACGTTGCTGAGGGGGATTGATTAAATCAAGCGTAGATCATTCAATGTGATAAAACTGCATTCTAATCGATACTATTACTGAAAAATTAGCGTATGTCTTTTAGACTTCTTACTAGATCGTGATCGTGCTGTGATGAATTGGGAGGCGACAAAAGGCGCCATCCCAAGCCATTTGTAAAGCCACAACAGTGAACGCTTATTTAACACCAGTTTTTTGCATACCTGAATCATTCACTATTCAATTATTCACTAGTAAATCATGAATGATTTTAAGGTATCTATTTGACTGATTAAATCATACGAATTGAATCGTTTTTTAATTCATTCCTGAATCAAACTCCATTATTCCGCAGTTTCAAATTGTTTAAGTGCTTTAAAACGACCAGACTCAGCATCTTGGTTATGCCGACGTGCGAGCAGGCTGTATATGGTTGGCAAAACAAATAGGGTGAAGAATGTTCCAATCAGCATGCCACATACAATCACCAGCCCTAAGCCAAAACGGCTATGTGCGCCAGCACCAGTGGCGAACAGTAGAGGGATCAGACCAAACACCATTGCCGCAGTGGTCATGAGAATCGGACGTAAACGAATTTGAGCTGCTTTTAGAATGGCTTCTCGCCGATTTAAACCTTCGTGAACTTGCAGTTCATTGGCAAATTCAACCATCAAAATACCATGTTTACTGATCAAACCAATTAGTGTGACTAAACCAATTTGGGTATAGATATTGACAGTTGCAAGCCCAAACGCCAAAGGAATCAGCGCACCACAAATCGAAAGAGGTACAGTGATCAGAATAATAAAAGGATCCATCAGGCTTTCATATTGAGCAGCCAGCACCAGATAAATGACGATCAATGCCGCTAAAAATGCAAACATTAAACTGTTGCCTTCTTGCATATACTGACGTGCATCTGCTTGCCAGTCATAACTAAAACCTGTTGGCAATTCCACAGCGACCTGTTCAAGAAAAGCCAAAGCTTGACCTAAAGATACACCCGGAGCAGGAATTGCCTGAAAAGTTGCTGAGTTTTGCTGATTAAACTGAGTGAGTTTATTCGGTTCGACCTGTTCACTCAAATGTACCACAGTCGAAAGTGGGATCAGTGAGCCTTGATCTGTACGGACAAATTGTTGGGTTAATGCTTGTGATGTCAAGCGCTGCTGACCAATACTTTGTGGTATTACATCATAAGCACGTCCTTGCATACTGAAACGATTGACATAATTTTCACCGACTAATGTTGCCAGTGCTTCGCCAATATCTTGCATACGTATCCCTAAGCTATTGGCTTTGGATTGATCAACCTCTATCCGTGTCATGGGATTATTAAAATCTAGATCACTATCGACCACCACGAAAAGCCCACTGTCACGCGCTTTCTGTTTGATGTTCTCCATGGTTTGGTAAAGCGTAGAATAGTCTTGCGAAGTCCTTAATACCATCTGTACCGGTAAGCCTCCAGTAGAGCCGGGCAGCGATGGGTTTTGAAACACGAATATACTGGTACCTTCTACACTGCCGACCTGACTTTGTAGACCTTGTTGAATTTCATCCGCAGAGCGATGACGTTCTTTCCATGAGGAAAGCGTGGTTCCACCGAAACTGGAAGCGGGTCCATCAGTTCCATTAATAATCCATGTCGTACTGGTTTCAGGAAAACGCCAAAAAATTTTATCCAGTTCAAGATTAAAATGTTCAGCATACTTTAGGTTGGCATGTTGTGGTGCTTTAATGGCTGTCAGTACACTAGCTTGATCTTCAAGAGGCGCCAATTCTTTTTGTGGCAATTGATAGAGTAAGGGGAGACTGGCAAAAACACCGATGGCAAAAAGTACAGTGATCCAACGGTGATGCAATGAAAAATCCAATATTTTTCGATAGGTTTGCGTTAACTGTTCAAAAAACCATTCAGCTGCCTTTGCCATTTTTCCTTCTTGCTGTTTAGATTGAAGCAAAAATGAACTCATGACTGGGGATAAGGTGAGGGCGATGATGCCTGAAACTAAAACAGCGCCAGCCAGTGTAAATGCAAACTCTTTAAATAAAGAACCTGTGAGCCCTCCCATTAAACCAATAGGCGCATAGACTGCTGCAAGGGTCATGGTCATTGCAATCACTGGACCTGCAACTTCTCGAGCACCAATCATCGCAGCCGCTATTGGAGATAAGCCTTCTTCGATATGACGATGGACATTTTCCACCACCACAATTGCATCATCCACCACCAGCCCAATCGCAAGGACCATCGCCAAAAGAGTCAACAAGTTAATGCTAAAGCCACAAAGCAACATCAGTCCCAATGCACCAAACATGGACAAAGGTATAGTAATCACTGGAATCAATACACTACGCAAAGAGCCTAAACATAAATAGATCACTGCAATGACAATCAACAGTGCCTCGATAAAAGTGTGTAAAACTTCATCAATCGATGCATCGATAAAGCGTGCTGTTTCGTAGGCCAAATTGACTTTGACACCCGGAGGCAAGGTCTTTTGAATTTCAGGTAGTTTGTCTTTAATGCCTTGAACAATGACCAATGGATTTCCTGTTGGCGTGGCTTGTAATCCGATAAATATCGCAGGCTTTCCATCCATAGATGCACTGGTTTCTGTCGATGCTGCACCTAACTCAACTGTAGCGACATCTTGAAGTCGAATTAAATTCTGTCCGTTATTTTGAATCACCAGATTTTTAAAATCTTGAATACTGGTGAGGTTGGTGGAGACATTGACATTGGAAATCACCAGCTCACCTTTAACCTGTCCCGGCGCAGCTTGATAATTATTTTGGCGAATGGCGTTAGCAACATCAGCAGCCGTAACCCCTCGACTTGCTAGACGATCTGCATCCAACCAAATTCGCATGGCTAAACGTTGACTACCATAAGATTGTACTTTGGCAACACCCTCAATGGTGGAGAGCATTGGCTCGACAACTCTGGACAAATAATCACTTAACTCTGGCAATGACAATTGTTCTGTGGAAAATCCAATATAAGCAACATCCGTTGATTCACCTGAGGAACGTTCAATCACAGGGTCAAAAGCCTGTTGTGGCAGTTTATAGCGAACCTGATTCACTTTAGCCATAACCTCGGTTAATGCCTGAGTCGAGTCTCGATTCAATTGCATTCTAAGCGTAATGACACTACGTCCTTGGACCGTAGAAGAACTCAAATAATCAATCCCTTCAACTGAAGAGACGGCTTGTGCAATCGGTTGAGTAACAAAACCTTGTAGTAGTTCAGCAGATGCACCGGGGTATTCAGTACTGATACTAATGGTTGAGCTTTCAAGTTGTGGGTATTGACGGATCGGCAGTTTATTTAAGGCAAATAAGCCTGCCAATAAAATTAAGGTACTTACCACCAGCGCAAGTACAGGGCGTTTGACAAAAAGATCGGTAAACTTCATGGCATGACCCTCTTAAACTTCAGGTTTTACTGAAGATGTGAGGTATTCGAGCGTATTCAGCGTAGGCTCAATTTGCATACCATCACTTAATTTTAACTGCCCAGAAACTACAACTTGATCACCTGCTTTTAACCCAGATTTGATTTCAACACGTCCTTGTTGGCGTTCACCCACCTCGACAGTAACGCGTTGTACGGTAATTTTTTGAGCGTCATGTTTGGCAACAAAAACAGTATTGCCATAAGTGGTATAGGTGATTGCGGTTTCAGGGATAACCAAACTTGAGCGTTGAGCTTCTTGAATGCTTAATTTAGCGTACATTCCGGGTCTGAGTTGGCGATCTTGATTATTCACAATCGCTTGTCCTGAAATGGTTCGAGACTTACTCACGATGGGCTCGATAGCATTAACAATCGCGGTGTAGGTTTTTTCAGGATATGCATCAATTTGTAGCTGTACAGATTGTCCTAATTTGAGTTTTGATGCCAGTTGTTCATCCAACGTGAAATTTGCCAGCATTTGTTGTGAATCGACCAGATTGGCAATGCCTGTTCCAGCTTCTAAAAATTGACCTTGATGTATTTGGCGGATGCCCATCACACCGGCAAATGGTGCTCGAATGGACTTTTGTGTAATTGTGGCTTGAAGTTGTTGTATTTCAGCACGTGTCATATCTCGATCAGCCAAGGCACTATCCATTTCCGCACGTGAAATCGCATGGCTATCGATGAGCAGTTGGCTGCGTTTATAGGTCATTTCTGCCTGTTTCAGTTTGGCTTGTAAACGACCTAATTCGCTTTGTTCAACATTACTTTTGAGTTGTACCAATAACTGTCCTTGCTGTACATACTGTCCTGATTGGAAATAAATTTTCTCAATCATTCCTCTACTTTCAGAAGAGACTTGAACTTGTCGAATTGCTTCCAATTCACCAATACTGGAAAGTGTTTGTGGCATCGTTTGTTCAGTGACTGTACTCAGGGCAACTTTAACAAGTGGATATTGGGAGGAGGGTGATTCAGTTGCTTTACTAGAGCTGATATAAAAATAACTGCCGCAGCCGATTAACAGTACAATCATGCTCATTGTGAAAATCAGTGTTTTACTTTTCATGCAATGACTCCATGACTACGGAGTTGCTGGCGAAAATGGCTGGCAATGGTAATACTCCAAAGCCCACCAATCACAGCAATATGTTCAATCGCAAAGTAAAGCGCAATTGTGGCTTGTAGCCCTGACATTGTCCAAAAAGTATGTACGATAAAGATGGTCAGGAGCAAAAAGATAGAAAGCAACAACGAACCTAGCCACATGTGCCGTTCAAATAAAATGCAGTAAGCACCAACCAGTAAAATCAGTGCTGAAGCATAATTGAAAAACCATACAGGTGTTAAACCTGCTGCCTGCATTTCCATATATCCAGCTTCAACATCTATCACTTTACTCAGCCCCGAACTTAAAAATAAAAAGGCGAGGCTACATTTGACAATGACCCACAGCCACTGGCTTTCTAAACTTAATTTAACCAAATAAGGCATAAGAATATTTCCAGAAGAAATTAGACTGAATGATTAAAATTCTTAAAAAAGAATAGCTTGTTGGTGTTGTTTACCACCGTGTCAAGCAGTCTAAAACCTCAAGTTATATTGAGGTCAACGGTTTTTTCAGCATAAAATTGAGCTGCTCTAGGTTGCTTAAGAATAGTTCGATCTCGATGTTTTGAGCTAAATTTGTAGACTAAAGCTGTGGTCTTAAACACCAAAATAATTCTTGAAAGTTTGAGGATGATTGTGAGTAGATCAATTGACAAATCAAGCGGCTTAACCTATAAAACCTCAAGTAATGTTGAGGAATGTTGCAATGGAAAAAGACATAAAAATTGATTTTGATCGAATGATGACGGTGGGTGAAGTTGCCAAACGCAGTGGTGTGGCTGTGTCAACCTTACATTTTTATGAATCTAAGGGTTTAATCAAAAGCATTCGAACCAATGGTAATCAACGTCGTTTTCCAGCAATTGTTTTACGTTATATCGGAATTATTAAAGTTGCACAGAAAGTGGGAATTTCTTTGGAGGAGATAAAAACGGCATTGAGTGTTTATCCAATTGGCAGCAAATTAAGTGCGGAGCAATGGTCTGAACTGTCGTCACGTTGGCGCAAAGATTTAGATGAACGAATTCAAAAACTGACACGTTTAAGAGATGAGATGGATTGGTGTATTGGTTGTGGTTGTTTGTCGTTAAAACAATGTCCTTTGCGAAATCCAGAAGATGTACTGGGGCAAGAGGGTTCTGGTCCACGTATTTTAGAGCGTGTTGAACCATAATATTCTATTTGAATTTAAAGAAAGATTTTTCACGTATTATTAAAAGGGGGAATTTGCCTTTTCTATGATTTTGTAAATGATAATCATTATTTATTATGGTATTGTTTTAGACATCGGTTAAAAAAGCTGGTACTTCAACACAGCTAATTTAGATAACGAATTGATAAAATAGAGCCAAAGGTAATAGATTATGAAAACTCAAAACGTTGAATTACTAGAAAAAGAAGATCATATGAGTGGGATGCAACATCACGAAATGACGATTACCTCACTCACTCAACCTTTTGATTCAATTACACGACTACGAGGGAAAATTGAAACGGATCAAATTGAATTGTGGAGTACAGCCAATTTAGCGGTACGGATTGATGTAGAGCAAAGTGTAAATTCGCGACCAATTTCACGTATTTATACCATACGCGCTTTTGACAAGCTCAGCCAAGAAATTGAAATTGATTTAGTGCGTCATTCATCTCCAAGTCCGGCAATGCGATGGCTAAATACAGTAAAAATAGGCGCAAAGGTGGCATTGACTGGACCTCGTGTACATACCAACCCAAATTTTGAAACAAGCAAAAAATGTTATATTTTTGCTGATGACACGGGTATTCCTGCTGTATATGCAATGTTGCATCAATGGCCAGAACATGTTCAAGCTGAGATATTTTTGGACACTCACGAAGCTGAACTTTTAAGTGAATTACCTGATATTAAGGGCGTCAATTATCATCTCATTAATCAAACTGGGCTTAAGCAGAATGTTCAAAATCAAGGCTTATTTGAACAGGTGCAACAACTTGAATGTATTGATGAGATGACAATTTGGGCAGCCTGTGAACGTCAGCAAGCTCGCCAAATCCGAGAGTTCTGTCTAAAACAACTCAAAATGGCAAAAGAAGATGTACGTGTATTTGGTTATTGGAAAGCAGGTGTGAGCAGTAGCGTTATCGATGAAGCTCGATTGGAACATTATTCAAAGCTGGTTCAACAAGGGCAGGGTTTAACTGAGTTTGACGATCTTGATGTAAAGATATGATGTAAATGAAATCATGATAGGTTGATGTAGACATGCTATTGCTGCTACCTTCAATCCATCGTGATTTCTTCACAGTTTTGATGCTAAGAAAATTTAACAATTCGTGTGATATGAAATATATATGGAGAAATTATAGATAGCGTTATTTTATATTCAGCATCTGTAAAGCACCGATAATTAACGCTTGCATACTTTGGATGAATTCTGCTTCCATTTCCGCTTCTTCTATTTCCCGATGATCAGCCTTAATCGGGTCTTTGCCTGCCACAGAGTAAATGGTGTCAGCGACAGCAATGCAATGAAAAGCAATCGTTGCATTTAACCATCGTGCCTGTTCTTGAGTAAGTTGATAGGTTTCAGCAACAGCCTGATGATGGTGCTGAATTTTAGTCACCATGGATGGTGTTGATGCCATCCTACGAATTAAATAAGGGGTAAAACCTGGATTTGATTTGACCAATTCACGCAGTGAATGCATAAAAATAATGAGATATTCTTTTAATTCTATTTGATCAGGAGATTTTGGTAGGGGAATCTGCCATCTCAGAAAAATTTCTTCTGCAATTAGATATTTAAGCTCTTCCAGACTGGCAATATGTTTATATAAAGCCATATGGCTAATACCCAACGCAGCGGCAACACCTACAAAAGTAATATTCAATAAACCTATCTCTATACCAGCATTCATGATGCGCTCATGGGTGATTGTACGTGGTCGTCCGCGAGATGATGATTTAGCTAAAGGAGGCATAATTATTCCATACAATTGATTTTTTCATGTTGCCATGTGACGAGAAGTGGGTCAAATCCGTTTACTTTATTTAATTAGTTTACTACAATGCAACTAAATCTATTGATATTAATTCTCATTTGTATTTATAAATAGATTTACTGTCATTTTCTCAACAACATCAGAACTTGGCGGAACGGGAATAATCAAAACAGGTTTTTTATGTTATGTGTGCAAGTGATGTAAATGAAATTCAGCCTAGACCTATTAACCCACTCAGCTTTGTTCTGAAACCCATACGGCTCTATTTATTTTTAGCTTCGTTGATTGCTGCTCTGGGTTCAATGCTGACTTTAGTGCCACTCATCGGCATTGCCTATTTCGTCAAAGTTTTGTTTCTTGGTCACAGTGCCATGGAGATGTCTAACGTCGATTTATCTGATGCCTTATGGATATTGTTAGGCTGTTTGGGAAGTTTATTGTTGGGGATGTTATTGATCACCCTCAGTGAATTCATTGCACATTTAGCAGACCATAAAATCACTGGGATATTACAAAAAGATATTACTCAGCATCTTACTCAACTGCCTTTAGGATGGTTTACACAACGAAGTTCTGGGGAAGTAAAACAAGTTATTCAAGATGATATGGGGCAGCTTCATAGTTTGACTGCGCATTTTTATCCAGCTGTTGGACGAGCGCTAGGTATTATTATTGCTGTTATCTTTCTATTTTATATTGATTGGCGAATGGCAGTTCTGTCACTGCTCCCATTCGTAGGTTTTGTGTTTTTTTTGCGCAAAGCCATGCATGCAAGTGAGCAGAATATCCAAGATTTTGCTGTTCAAATGGGGCAGATTAATAGTGCTGCTGTTGAATTTACCCGTGCAATTCCGATCGTAAAAACTTTCGCTCAAAGTGGACAAGCTTCGGTGGGGTATCAACAGGCTGTTCGTACTTTTGCACACGCATTTAAAGTGTTTACTCGCCCGTTGGTTAAATCTATGGCGCATGCACATGCCATGATTTCACCGATCACGATATTGGGTGTGGTCATGTTGAGTGGCGCAATTTTCATATATCTAGGGTGGTTAAATCCCATTGATTTATTGGCTTTTGTCTTGATTGCTCCGGCAATCTGTGCCCCCACTTTATTGCTACATACTTTATTGCATGATTTGCAAGCTAGCGATGCTGCAGCACAACGAATATTAGCATTGTTAGAAAAACCGATATTAAAGGTCTCTCCAACAACACAATCACTTGTACTCGAAGATCAGACAGTCTGTTTTCATCAGGTGAGCTATGCCTATGATCAAACGCATGAGGTGTTATCTCAACTAGATTTTTCGCTGCAACCTGGAACCTTTACAGCCATCGTGGGTCCATCAGGAGCAGGAAAATCAACCATAGCGCAATTGATCTTACGATTTTTTGACCCAAGCCAAGGTCATATCACATTGGGCGGAGTCGATTTGCGCAATATTCAGCCAAATATGTTGTATCAGCAAATAGGGTTTGTGTTGCAAGACACACAACTGATTCATGCCAGTCTCTATGACAATATTGCTTTAGGACGATCTAATGCAACCCAGCAGGAGGTTGAACAAGCAGCAAAAGCAGCCAATATTCATGATCGTATTATGCGTTTACCCAAACAATACCAAACCATGATCGGTGATGAGATTCAACTTTCTGGTGGTGAACGCCAACGGATCAGTATAGCTAGAGCAATTCTACTCGATCCACCCATTCTTATTCTCGATGAAGCGACAGCAGCAGCGGATATCGAAAATGAAATGGCCATCCAAAATGCACTGTCCAATTTTGTTCAACATCGAACTCTTTTAGTGATCGCACATCGCTTGGAGACCATTATGCATGCAGACCGTATTTTGGTGCTCGATCAAGGGAAAATCATTGAGCAGGGGACGCACATGCAACTTTTAACCCATCAGGGCTTATATGCCCAATTGTGGTCACATCTGGACAAACATACCCAACAATCAACTGGAGAAACCCTATGCTGAAAACATTTTCTCAACTGTTGGGTGACGATGTCTCTATTTTTCATCGTTATCTTGGGATTGCTCTGTTATATGGTCTAATTTGTGGTTTGAGCATTTTGCTACTGGGATTGATTTTGTCACAGTTAATCCTTGGCAATATTCAACAAATTGGACTTTGGTTGAGTCTATTGTTTGCTGGAATTGTGTTGTGTTGGTGCTTACGCCGTGTTGTTGAAGAAATGGGAATTAAGGTTGGAATTGCACTTTTAGAACATGCTCGTTTAAGTCTAGGTCAGCATGTTGCGAGCCTACCTGTCGGTTGGTTTAATCCTCAAAATACAGCAAAATTTAATCATCTGGTGACACAAGGCATGATGTCTGTTGCACAGCTTCCAGCACATGTTTTTACCCCTTTAATTTCTGGGGTGATTACACCATTGGTGATTATTGTCGGTTTACTGTTTATCTATGGCATTTTAGGATTAATTGCGTTGTTGGCAATTCCTTTAATTGTCGTCGTGTTCTGGTTCAGTTCAAGAATTGCCAAATATGCAGATGAAACTTATCAGCAGCGTTTTGCTGAAACCAGTCAGCGTGTTGTGGAGTTTGCACAGGCACAATCTGTTTTTCGTGCTTTTAATGCTGAAGGAAATAGCCAGCGATTTCTTGATCAAGCAATTGATCAACAACGTCAAGCCAGCTTTAAACTGATTTTACTGTCATCGTTATCCTCAGTAATGAATACATGGGCAATTCAAGCTGTTTTTGTCCTGCTAATTTTGGCTATGTTTATGCTCGTGAATCAGCAAATGACAGGGCATTTTCTCAGTCAGGATATGCTAAGTATCGCCATATCGTTGTTATTTATCAGCCGCTTTATTGATGCATTATTAGAAGTCGCAAGTTATAGCGAAGTGTTGCGCAGTGCAGACAGTCAGTTACAGGAAATGCGAGATATTTTAAATATCCAAGTATTCACAGAAGGCAAAAAAACACAACAGCTTGTAGATGCTTCAATTGAGTTTAAAAATGTCGATTTTCAATATACACAAGATGGGCAAAAAATATTACAAGACCTGAGCTTATTTATTCCTTCAGGAATGATGACGGCATTGATCGGGGCATCGGGTTCAGGAAAAACCACGTTGGTCAAATTGATCGCCCGTTTTTTTGATGCCAATCAAGGTCAAGTTTTGATTGGTGGGGTTGATGTTAAACAACTGCCTGATCAACAGCTTAGCCAACAGATCAGTCAAATTTTTCAAGATAATTATTTATTTGCTGGCACGATTGCAGAAAACATTCGAATTGGTCAGCCCAATGCAACAGATGCAGATATTCTAAAAGTTGCTGAAAAAGTGGGAATTTCAGAAATGATTGCTCGTCTACCAGAAGGTCTTGAGACCAAGACAGGTGAGGGGGGCGCTCTACTTTCAGGCGGAGAGCGACAACGCATTGCGATTGCTAGGGCGCTGATTAAAGATGCACCAATTTTATTGGTGGACGAAGCAACTGCTGCCTTGGATGCAGAAAATCAAGCAATTATTGCTGAGGTGTTAAACGATTTACGTGGGAAAAAAACCATATTGGTGATTGCCCATCAGCTTTCAACCATTGCAACAGCCGATCATATTGTCGTATTAGAGAATGGACAGATAATTGAACAAGGAACACCTTCACAACTGTGCTTAAGTGGTGGTTATTATGCCAAATATTTAAAACAGAGTCAGAACGTTAAGGGATGGAAAATTAGCAAAAAAATACAGGCTGAGGCAACTTCAAAATGCCTCTAGCTTTATTTTTTGTTTTCTGTGTGCTTTGTATTAGTTCACTTTTGCTTGGTGCACAACAACTTGATTTTAATGGCTTGTTATCCATGTCGAGTGAAGCATGGTTGACCCTGACTGCAAGCCGTATTCCTCGTTTGATTGCCATTATTTTGACTGGTATTGGCTTATCTGTATGTGGTGTGATTTTACAACATATTGTCCGTAACCGTTTCGTCGAACCTGGAACCACGGGTGGTTTAGATGCAGCAAAACTTGGGATATTGGTGTCACTCACGCTCATTCCAGCAGCAAGTACATTGAGTAAAATGCTATTTGCAATGCTTTTCTGTCTGATTGCCAGTTTGCTTTACATTGTGATTATTCGCCAAATTCGCTTTAAGAACACCGTATTAGTCCCTGTGATTGGATTAATGTATGGCGGTATATTGACTGCCCTGGCGGAATTTTATGCCTATCAAAATAATATCATGCAGAGTATGCAAACTTGGCTGATGGGAGATTTTTCTCGTGTAATCCAAGGGCACTATGAAATTATTTATTTTATTTTACCCATCATCCTACTGACCTATATTTTTGCACATCGTTTCACTGTACTGGGTATGGGTCAAGACATGGCATCAAGCTTGGGGCTAAATTATGCCACGATGACTGCAATCGGCTTATTGCTTGTAGCAGTTACAGTTTCAGCAACAGTGATTACAGTTGGAGCAATTCCATTTGTAGGGTTGGTGATCCCCAATCTGGTGGCTTTGAAGTATGGTGAGAATTTAGTAAAAACTTTACCCATCGTTGCTTTGGCTGGTGCTTCATTACTTCTACTCTGCGATATTGTTGGGCGTTCTGTCCTTTATCCATTTGAAGTTCCTATCGGTCTCACCGCAGGTGGCGCAGGAGGAGTGATCTTCTTGCTCTTGATACTGAGAGGGCTGCGCTAATGAATATAAACAAGCTCGGCACAATGCTATGTGCAACCGTTGCTCTTGCAATTGTTTTTATATTCTTCGGTTCCCACTTTGATATGGATTATGTCATTCCTCAGCGCCTATTTAGACTTGCTGCGATTGTATTGGGCGGAATTTGTGTGGCATGTACCTCTATCATTTTTCAGACTCTTGTGGGCAATCGTGTCTTAACACCCGCCATCATGGGCTATGAAGCGGTTTATTTACTCTGGCAAGCCCTATTGTTATTTATTTTTGGTACTCAAGGGGTGTTATGGCTTGGCATAACTGCTCAGTTTTTTATGGGTATTTTTCTGATGTTGTTCTATTCATGGGCACTTCATCTATTTTTATTATCGCGCATACACAAAGATATTTTTCAGCTTTTGCTATTTGGTTTGGTCTTTACCATGGTGCTTGGCACTGTCACTCAATTTATTCAATTAAAAATTAGTCCGGGTGAATTTTCAGTTTTTCAAGGATTAAGTTATGCATCATTTAACCGTGTTCAGTCAGAAACCCTGATCTTTGCCGTGATTATGATTGTCTTTGTTTTATGGCGAGTGCTGAATACTTTACCAATTTTGGACGTATTAAGTTTAGGGCGTGAACAAGCAATATCACTAGGCGTTGATCATCATCACTATGTCAAATTTTATTTGGCTTTGATTGCCGTTTTGGTGGCAGTTTCAACCAGTTTAATTGGTCCTACAGCATTTATGGGCGTGTTTATTGCCAATATCGCTTATGCCATTGCAAAAAGTTATCAGCATAAATTTACTCTAGCGATAGGGTGTCTGGTTGCAGTCGCAATTTTTCTAATCGCTCAAATCCTTGTTGAACATGTATTTAATTATAAAACGACAGTCAGTATTTTGATCAATTTGGTGTGCGGTATCTATTTTCTCATATTGGTGGTCCGTACTCGAGGTGTGACATGATCAGTGTTCGTAATATCTATAAATCCTATGGTATCAAAAATATACTCTCTGAAGTGACCATTGATTTTCCTGAAAAAAAGTTAACTTCCTTGATTGGTCCCAATGGTGCAGGTAAATCGACGCTATTGATGATGATGGCAAATTTGTCTCAGCCAGATCAGGGGGAGATTTTATTCAATACTCAAAATATTCGGGAGATACACCTCGCGGAATATGCCAAGAATGTGGCAACCCTCAGACAGACACCAGGGATGAATTTGCGGATGACCGTGAAAGAGCTGATAGCTTTTGGGCGCTTTCCTTATAGTCGTGGTTCATTGACTTCATATGATCATCATGTGATTGATGAAGCAATCCAATTTCTAGATTTAGATGCTTTGAGTGACAGTTATCTCGATGAACTCAGTGGTGGTCAGCGTCAAATGGCATTTTTGGCAATGACCATTGCACAGCAAACTGAGGTGCTGTTATTGGATGAACCTCTCAACAATCTCGATATGAAACATGCTGTTCATATTATGCAGGCCTTACGTCGATTGTGTGATGAACAGGGGCGAACCGTGATTTTAGTGATTCACGATATTAACTTCGCTGCAAATTATTCAGATCATATTGTCGCCTTGAAAAACAATACAGTTTATTTGAGTGGACCAACTCAAAGGGTGATTACTGCGGCACAGTTAAGTGACCTGTACGAGCTAAATTTTGACATTAGCTATAGTGAGCATGGCTATATGTGTAACTACTTCAACTCATCAGGAGCTTGAATCTATGAATTGGAACAACAAATCTCAACGTCTTGTGGTTGCCATTTTGGTCATGTTGAATTTCACGGCTTGCCAAGAATCCAACGATCAAATCAAACCCAAAGACCAAGCACAACAGACTATTCAACTTGATACGCCTATTGTGTTTAAACATGAACTGGGTAAAACACAACTGGATTATCGACCGCAACGTGTTGCTGTATTGGATATGAATGAGGCAGATTTTCTCGACCAATTGGATGTTCCTATAGCGGGAATGCCAAAGGACTATGTACCACACTTTTTAAGCAAGTATAAACAAGATAAAAATGTTCAAGATCTCGGTGCTATTGTTCAGCCGAATATGGAAAAGATCTATGCATTAAAGCCTGATCTTATTTTGATGACGCCATTACAAGCAAATCAATATCAAGCGTTATCTAAAATTGCACCGACTTTACACTATGACATCAACTTTAATAACAGTCAGCATCATCATATAGACATGATCAAAACCCATTTGATGAGTTTGGGAAAAATTTTTGATCGAACAGCTTTGGCTCAACAAAAAGTGGCTGAATTAGATAAAAAAATTAGACAAGTTCAACAGATAACTGCTACTCGTCCAGAAAAAGCATTGGTGGTTCTACATAACAATGGTGCATTTAGTAATTTTGGTATTCAGTCACGTTATGGCTTTATTTTTAATGACTTGGGTGTAAAACCTGCCAGTACGATGGTAGATACCAGTTTGCATGGACAACCTATTTCGAGTGAATTCATTCAACAGGCGAATCCCGATATTTTGTATATCGTAGACCGTACTGCGGTTATGGAACATCGCCCAACAATTGATGCACAAAATGTTAGCAATCCATTGTTGCGTCAGACCAAAGCATGGAAAACAGGCAAAGTTGTTTTTGTTGATGCAGATGCGTGGTACACCACGGCAGCAAGTCCGAGTTCTATGCAAATTTTAATGAATGATGTTCTCAAGGGGTATCGACTATGAATTAAGTCTTTCTACGATAAATTTATAGCCAGATAAACATCTAGCCAAAAACATACCGTTCAGATATTCAGATCGCATACTTTTATTGAAAAAAGTGTGCTCAGGAAAGCTGTGTCTAAAAAATCAATGGATATACAGATATGAAATTTTTCAATAGCGTTGTATCGACTGGTCAAACGCAATTATTCAGATGTTTACAGTCTAAATTTAAGCTTAAAAACTTGATTTCTGCACAAATGATGTTGGGTTGGGGGCTTACATTAAGCTTCCCGATTTCTTTAGTCCATGCAGAAGACACCCAAAAGTTAAACTTGTCTCAATCCGCATCACCACAATTACCGACCATCAATGTACAAGCGTTACAAGATAAATCTTCAACTTTTGCAGGACAGATTTCATCGCAAAATAACCTAGGTTTTCTGGGTGATAAAGACTTCATGGAAACGCCATTTAATAGTATTGGCTATACAGATCAATATATTGAAAACCAACAAGCTAAAGATATCACTGAGGTGATTGCAAAAACTGATCCTTCTGTTTTTACCAATGGGGCGAGTGGTGGGTGGAGTGAAAATTACTACATTCGTGGATTTTCATCGAGTACCAGTGATATGTCGATGAATGGAATGTTTGGAATTACACCTTTTTATCGCACCTCTCCAGAGATGTTTGAAAGAGTTGAAGTTTTGAAAGGACCTTCGGCTTTGTTAAATGGAATGCCACCAGCAGGTTCGGTAGGAGGTGTGGTTAACTTGGTGACCAAAAGGGCGGATGATGAAGCATTAAACCGTTTCACGGCAACGTATATGTCAGACTCCCAATGGGGAGGACATCTGGATTTGGGGAGACGTTTTGGAGAAAATAAAGCATTTGGTGTGCGTTTCAATAGTGTCTATCGTGATGGAAATGGAGCAATCAAAGATCAAGATAAGCAGACCCAACAATTTTCTTTAGGACTCGACTGGCGTGGAGAAAATGCCCGTTTCTCTGCAGATTTATATCGTGCAGAGGATCGTGTAGACGGTGTGAATCGAGGAATTAACCTTGCGCCCGGGGTGGATATTCCAAAACCGCCTAAGCCAGATACTTTACTCAATCCAGACTGGTCATTTGTTGAAACCAAAGATAAGGGAGCAATGATACGTGGTGAATATGATATCAATGACCAGTTGATGGCTTATGCAAGTTATGGACAGAGCAAAACTGATTATAAATATAATGGTGCAATGTCCGCCACAGTGCTTGATCAACAAGGAACTTTAGAAACTAAAATGGGTCAATTGGCATTTGATCTTGAAAAAAAATCGGCAGATATTGGCTTCAAAGGACATTTGAATACAGGTGTAGTTGCCCACCAATGGGTTGCCAATGCGACCTATTATGAACATGATCAAAATGATTATGGAGTCAGAAATGTTGCTGGTGCTGAATGGATCACAAATTTATATGATCCAGTATGGGGAAAACCAGTACCATTTAATACACCACATATCGCAAAAACTTCTTCGCGCCTCAGTAGTTATGGTATTGCCGATACTTTATCTTTTGCCCAAGACAAGGTGCAACTGACCGTGGGTGTACGACAACAGGAGGTGGTGAGCGAATCGTTTAATATTGTCACAGGCAACCGAATTTCTCGCTATGACAAAAGTGCGACTACACCAGGCGCAGCAATTTTATTTAAAGCCACGAATTATCTGTCACTCTATGCAAACTATATTGAAGGATTAAGCCAAGGAACAACCGCTCCATATACTGCTGTAAATGCTGGGGAGGTATTTGCACCCTTTAAAACCAAGCAAAAAGAGGTGGGATTAAAAGTTGATATCGGTCAATTCAGTAACACTTTAAGCGTGTTTGAAATTGAAAAACCAAGTAGCTATACAGACCCAGTGACCAATATTTTCACTGCGGATGGCGAACAGCGTAACCGAGGTGTTGAATGGAGCTTTTTAACGACACCTGTTGAGCATGTTCGTCTACTGGGGGGGATTGCTTATATTGATCCTGAATTAACCAAAACAGCAGGCGGAAAAAATCAGGGCAATACCGCAACAGGTGTTGCAAAACAACAAGCTAAGCTGGGCTTAGAGTGGGATACGTCGATCTTAGATGGCTTGACTTTGACAGCAAATGCAACTGCGGTTTCTAAGCAATATATCAATCAGGAAAATACATTATCTGCTTCAGGTCGAACATTATTTGACTTGGGCGCAAGGTATAAATCAGCGCTAATACAGTTTCCAATGACCATACGTGCCAGTGTGAATAATGTCACCAATAAAGCTTATTGGGGAATGCCGCAGTTATCCAGTTTAGCACTGGGCGCTCCGCGGACATATATGTTGTCAGTTTCTTTGGACTTTTAATATGCCTTGTCTAAGTTTTTCCAAACAGTGAGAACCAGTCAGCGAGCAGATTGAAAAGAGTTTAGCTGCTCTTTTCAATCTATTGCACAATGGCATCGATCAAGCACTGCCTTAAAATATTCCAATCACTTAGTCTAAGCTTTCAACAATACTGATCATGACATCAGCACAATTTTCACGTGCCAATCTGGCTTTACGGTATTCTTCGGAATGATAACAAGCCTGAGCTGTGGCCAAATCTACAAATTCAATAATGACATGTCGTGCATATTCAGAACCTTCCATCACCAATGACTTCCCACCACGTGCAAGAAATTTTGCTCCATATTTTTCAAAAGCCAATGGAGCTAAAGCCATATATTGTTGGTACTGTTCTAAATCATGTACGGTGACGTGGGCAATCCAATATGCAGACATCTTTTCATTCCTTTGTTGAGGTTTAAATCATTTCACGGTCTATGCTTTCAGGCATTCAAAATATTTTTTGCCACTGATGCTGCTTCTGCAATATGTTCTGCAACTGCTTGTTTGGCTTTTTCAGCATCCTGATGTAAATAGATTGCTTCACACATATTTTTAATGCGTTGATAACCAGAAATTTGTCGTTTGGTGGATTTCATGGTCATGACACGCAGACGGCTGATACGTCCATTTAAACGTTGCACAACTTCCCAAGCGATAAAATGTTTGGCTGTGGTAAAAATGGTTTCGTAAAGTTTGGCTGAGGTTGAAATAATCAGATCAATATCATCAGTAGCGAATGCTTGCTCGAGTTCATTGAGTAAACGTTTGAGTAGAGTTGTCGTTTCATCGGTGAGGTTCTTGGTGCAATCAGCAACTGCACTTTGTTCCAATAACAGACGAATTTCATAAATTTGTGATGCAAGTTCCCAATCCAACAAGGACACAATAGGTCCTTTGTTCGGCAGGATTTCAACCAAACCTTCTGCTTCCAAATAACGAATGACTTCTCGAACCACTGAACGGCTTACACCAAGTTCTTCGCACAAGGTTCTTTCAACTAATCTTTTTCCAGAGGGGAAGTATCCCGTAATAATGGCATTACGAAGTTTGTTCAAACACAACTCACGTAAAGTCACAGGTGGATTTTCAATTTTAAGATTCATGGTGATTGAACTTTCCCAATTTTAATCATGCACAATTTTGTTACATGTTTCTTTGTCAAAATTAGCATAGCAAACTCTTGCTTTTTTTTCATTATGTATTATGGTATACCATAATACGAATGGCAAGTTGAATTCACAAGGAAGAACAATGAATCTAATCCGTAAAACTGTACTGCATGTTGAAACGACCTATGTCGATGGTGGTAAAGAAGCAGCAATACCTTTAAAAATGGTTGCAGCAGCAGCTGTAATCCAAAATCCATGGGCAGGACAGGGCTATGTTGAAAACTTGGCACCAGAAATTCGCCGTATTGCACCAATTTTAAGTGAGCATTTAACTCGTCTGATTTTGGATGAGGTCGGTTCAGGTGAAGCTGTACAAGCATTTGGTAAGAGTGCGGTTGTGGGTTTAAACGGTGAGCTTGAGCATGCTTCTGCACTGATTCACACCTTGCATTTTGGTAATACTTACCGTAGTGCGGTCGGTGCAAAATCTTACTTGGCATTTAACAATACCCGTGGTCCTGCCAATGCGCCGATCTTGATCCCGATGATGGATAAAAATGATGAAGGTCGTCGTTCTCATTATCTGACTTTACAATTTGCTATTCCTGATGCACCTGCAGCAGATGAATTGGTTGTGGTGATTGGTGCCGCAACAGGTGGTCGTCCACATCATCGTATTGGTGATCGTTATCAAGATTTGGAAGAGTTAGGTCATGATCTCAAAAACCCTGCAGCTGTCAAATAATCGGATTGCTCATTATTTTGAGCAGGGTGAAGGCGAGCCATTGGTGCTTATTCACGGTGTGGGTATGCAAGCTGAAGCATGGTATCCACAAATAGAATTTTTTTCGAAACACTATCGTGTGATTTCGGTGGATATGCCAGGTCATGGACAGAGTACCCAATTGGTCAATGATGCCCCTTTACAGGCATTTGTTGACTGGACGATTGAGTTTATATGTCAACTGAATGTGGGTGCTGTGAATTTAGCAGGGCACTCAATGGGTTCTTTGATTACCACAGGCGTGAGTGCAACACGTCCTGATTTAGTTAAACGAATGGCTGTTTTAAATGGTGTTTATAAACGCACAGAAAAAGCCAAAGATGCCGTGCTTCAGCGTGCTGAAGCACTGAAAACAGGAAAGATCGACATTGATACACCATTGCAACGTTGGTTTGGTGACAGCGAAGTCGAACGCCAAGCAGCATTAAAGGTAAAAACATGGCTGCAAAATGTGAACATGGCTGGCTACGCTACAGCTTATTCAGCATTTGCCCAAGGAGATTCAACCTACGCAGATGATTGGTCAAAAATCACATGTCCTGCTTTGATTTTAACAGGAACAGGTGATCCCAACTCAACCGCTGAAATGGCAGTACAAATGGCTCAGCAAGCACAAAATGCAAAAGCAATTGTGATTGAAAATGAAAGACATATGGTGAATTTAACGGCACCAGACAAAGTGAATAATGCAATGCAAGCATGGTTGGAAACCAGCGTCTAAATTGCTTGATGAAGGGATATAGCAATGAGTGAAATGGATACGATAAATAAAATACGTGAACTACGTGATGCTTTTGGATCATTTATGACCGGCGTTACCGTAGTCACAACCTGTACAGATGATGGAACTGCGCTCGGTTTTACTGCAAACTCTTTTGCTTCGGTGTCTTTGGACCCAGCATTACTACTGGTCAGCATTGCCAAGACATCGAGCAATTATCATCATTTTGCCAAGGCTCAGCATTTTGCGATTAACATTTTGGCTGAAGAGCAGAAAGATATTTCCAATACTTTTGCACGACCAAGTGATGATCGTTTTGCAAATCTGTCTTGGAAGACGAGTCAGTATCAAAATCCAATTATTGACCACGTGAGTGCATGGTTTGATTGCACCACTTATCAAATTGTAGATGCAGGTGACCATGCGATTTTGATTGGTCAAGTAGAAAACTTTGCTTCAGCAGGCTTTGCAGGTCTTGGTTATTATCGTGGTGCTTATTTCACACCCGCTAAATCATCGACCGATGTGATTTCAAGTATGAAAGTCATGATGATGGCGTTAATCGGTCATGAAAACCAGATTTTGCTTGAACAAACTGCTGATGGCAAATGGACTTTGCCGCATTTGCTCGTCAACAAAGATGGTGCTGAAAAAGCCCTCGAAAAAATCTTCAGTGTCTATCAACCTGAGGCATCGCCAAGCTTTATATATTCTGTATATGACGATATCACCACACAGCAACAGTATATTGCCTTCTTATGTAATACCCCAGTACTTCAAGCACATAAGGGTCAGTTTATAGACTTGAATGATCTTGAGCAGCTTACTTTTGTTGATAGTGCCTTGGAAAGTATGTTGATGCGTTATCGTAAAGAAAATTATCTCAAAACTTATGGGGTGTATTACGGTAATCAAACAACAGGTACAGTTCGTCAAATTGTTAAAGAGGAAGTTTAACTATGCGTTTTTCATTATTTGTACACATGGAACGTGTTTCTGATCAGCAAACACAAAAACAGCTTTATGATGAAATGGTTGAACTTTGTCAGATTGCAGATCGAGGCGGAATGCATGCGATTTGGACAGGTGAACATCATGCGATGAATTTTACCATTGCGCCTAATCCATTTATCAATTTGGCTGATTTGGCCAACAAAACTCAACATGTGCGCTTAGGTACAGGTACAGTCGTTGCGCCGTTTTGGCATCCAATCAAATTGGCTGGTGAAGCAGCAATGACAGATATTATCAGCAATGGTCGTTTGGATATCGGTATTGCCCGTGGAGCTTATTCTTTCGAATATGAGCGCATGGTACCGGGTATGGATGCATGGAGTGCAGGGCAGCGTTTGCGTGAAATGATTCCTGCCATTAAAAACTTGTGGAAAGGCGATTACGAGCATCAAGGTGAGTTTTGGCAATTCCCGAAAACAACCTCTGCTCCTCAACCTTTACAAGAGCCACATCCACCGATTTGGGTTGCAGCACGTGATCCAAATAGTCATGAATTTGCAGTTCAACATGGCTGTAATGTGCAAGTGACACCATTACATTTGGGTGATGAAGAAGTTGAGAAATTGATGGGCAACTTTAATGCAGCATGTGAGAAATTTGCAGACATTCCACGTCCTGAAATTATGTTACTTCGTCATACCTATGTCGCTGACAGTGAGCAAGATGCTCAACTCGCCGCAGATGAAATCAATACATTCTATAATTATTTTGGTGCATGGTTTAAAAATGAGCGTGAAATTAGCCAAGGGCTGATCGCACCGATGACCAAGGAAGAAATGGCGCAACATCCTTTCTATAGTCCAGAAGCTATGCGTAAAAATAATGTGATTGGTCAAGCGCAAGAAGTGATTGATCGTTTAAAAGCTTATGAGGCAATGGGCTATAACGAATACTCATTCTGGATCGATACAGGAATGAGCTTTGAACGTAAAAAAGCCTCATTGGAGCGTATGATCAACGAAGTGATGCCAGCTTTTGCATAGGAGAGAAGACCATGACTTCTCCATTTCAGTTATATATCAATGGTCAGTTTGAGGATGGTGCTGCACAATTTGACAGTATCAATCCTGCAACAGGACAAGTTTGGGCAAAAATGCCTGAAGCACGTACAGATGAAGTGAATCGTGCGGTTGCAGCTGCTTCACAAGCATTAAAAGATTCAGCTTGGGCTGATTTAACCGCATCTCAGCGGGGTAAGTTGCTGTATAAACTTGCGGATTTAATTGAACGATCAGCACCAGAGTTGGCGCTGTTTGAGACACAAGATACCGGTAAAATTATCCGTGAAACATCGAGCCAGATTGCATATGTAGCCGAGTATTACCGCTATTATGCTGGTGTTGCTGACAAACTTGAAGGTCGATATTTACCGATTGATAAGCCTGATATGCAAGCTTGGACTATTCGAGAGCCTGTAGGTGTTGTTGCAGCAATCGTACCTTGGAACAGTCAGTTATTTTTATCCGCAGTTAAAGTTGGTCCTGCTTTGGCAGCAGGCTGTAGCGTGGTTTTAAAAGCGTCGGAAGAAGGTCCAGCACCTTTGCTGGCTTTTGCACGCTTAGTACATGAAGCTGGTTTCCCTGCGGGTGTGGTAAATGTGATTACAGGTTTTGCGGCTGAATGTGGTGCTGTTTTAACCCGTCATCCTGATGTTGCACATGTGGCATTCACAGGCGGACCTGAAACAGCGCAGCATATTGTCAGAAATTCTGCTGAAAATCTTGCCAAAGTATCTCTTGAGTTAGGGGGGAAATCTCCATTTATTGTGTTCGCAGATGCTGATTTACAAAGTGCTGTAAATGCTCAAGTCGCAGCGATCTTTGCTGCAACTGGACAAAGTTGTGTGGCAGGTTCTCGTTTATTGGTTGAAGAAAGCATCAAAGATGAATTTGTACAACGCTTGGTACAACGTGTGCAAAGCATCAAAATTGGTCTGCCTGAGGATATGGCAACTGAGTTCGGTCCATTGTGTACTTTACGCCAACGGCAAAAAATTGAACAGATTGTCGCAAGTTCAATTCAGCAGGGGGCAAAGCTATTGACAGGTGGGGAGAGTATTGACCGTGCAGGCTATTACTATCCACCCACTATTTTGGATTGTAGTGATGCGACTCAGGCCGATTGTGTAATGAATGAGTTGTTTGGTCCAGTGCTGTCCGTGGTCAGTTTTAAAACAGAGCTTGAGGCAATACACACGGCAAACAATACCGCTTATGGTCTTGCCGCAGGCGTGTTTACTACAAATCTAAGTCGCGCACACCGCATGACAAAAGCGATTCAATCCGGAATTGTTTGGCTCAATACTTATCGTGCAGTGTCACCACTTGCACCTTTTGGTGGTCATGGTTTATCTGGACATGGTCGAGAAGGTGGTTTTGAGGCGGTATTTGACTACACCACCACCAAAACGGTTTGGTTACGTACCTCTGATCAACCGATTGATGATCCCTTTATCATGAGATAAAAGATAGTCATGAGATAAATGATGGTCATGAATCAGAAGATCATATTTTAATTTAAGGAATTTAACTTCAAGGATGAAAATATATGCAGAACACTAAAGTTCTATAAATTTTTACTGTAATTGAAAAGGATAAATATTGTTGAGCTTTGAAAAAAGTCTCACATGGGGTGTCTTTTATCTTTTTTAGGCTGAATTCACGCAAACGACAGCGTATTAGTCAGCCATATCGTCAATATCGTGGTCAGGTCATTTGAATGGGATGCTGACAAAGTAGGTTGTGAAATCTACATTTACGCTCACAAATAAATTCAGATTGAGGAAAATGAATTCCTCGAAGAGAGATTAAGGATATGAGTCAAAATGAAAAAAATGCTTTTGCGATAGAAAGCCATTCGATTGATTATGTAGATCCATCAGAACGCAATGGAAAAGTTCGGGATCTTTTTACTTTATGGTTTTGTACCAATATTGCGCCTTTGGCTGTGATTACAGGTGCAATGTCGATGCTCACTTTTAAGCTAAGCTTAATCAGTGCTTTGGTGGCAATTTGTGCAGGACATTTCTTTGGTGCAGCGATTTTAGCACTAACCTCGGCACAAGGACCGCAAGTGGGTATTCCACAAATGATTCAAAGCCGTGCGCAGTTTGGGCGCTATGGGGCTTTGTTGGTGGTGCTATTTACGACCCTGATTTACCTTGGATTCTTTATTTCCAATATTATTTTATCGGGTAAAACTTTGCACACGGTTGTTCCCGCAATTCCTGTACCTACAGCAACCGTGATCGGAGCAATTGCTGCAACGACCATTGGAATCGTCGGTTATCACCTGATTCATAAGTTCAATAAGATTGGAACTTGGTTTATGGGTGGTTCGTTGTTGATTGGTCTAATCATTATGCTGCCGCATATCAATGCTGAGGTTTTGGCAAAAGGAACTTTCAACCTGAAAGGCTGGTTTGCCATGTTTGGTTTATGTGCGGTTTGGCAAATTAGTTTTTCTCCATATACCTCAGATTATTCAAGATATTTACCTAAAAGTATTGGCATTTATAAACCCTTTATTTACACCTATTTGGGTGCATCTCTCGGTACAATTTTTGCTATGGCTTTTGGAACTGTAGCGGTCAGTATCGGTTCCACGACAGATGCGATGGAAGCTGTTAAATCAGGCACAGGCATATTTGGCTATGTTCTGATGATTCTATTTCTTTGTAATATTATTGGTCACAATGCCATGAATCTATATGGTGCAGTGTTGTCATGCATTACTTCGATTCAAACCTTTGCAGGACAATGGATACCGAGTAAGAATATTCGAATTGTGCTGTCAGTTGTGGTACTGATTCTGGCAACTTTCACTGCATTATGGGCTTCGAGCAACTTTATTAGTTTCTTCCTGAATGTGATTTTTGCCTTGTTGTTTATCTTAGTACCTTGGGTGTCGATCAATCTTTTGGATTTCTATGTGGTCAACAAGAAATCTTATGATATTCAGTCTATTTTTGCCCAAGATGGTGGTATTTACGGCAAGTTTAATGCCAAAGCGCTGATCGCCTATTTTATCGGGATTATGATTCAGATTCCTTTCTTGACCAATGCCTTTTTTACAGGACCATTTGCCAATGTGATCCCTGATGTTGATGTTTCTTGGGTGATTGGATTGGTGGTGAGTTTTATCGTGTATTACCTGTTTAATTTCAGCAAGATTAAATACGCAGACTCAGCTTTGGATATCAAAGTTTAACATTAAAATGTGATGTGAAAGGAATCTTCACGATGAAAAATAATAATTTACAATGGGTTATCGCTTCAATTTTAGTTGCATATATTTCACCAAGTTATGCTGGAATCAGTTTTGGTGAATCCAATAGTGAAACAGGTCAGCTCACTGTATCTGGTTATGTACGGGGCAATTACCAAGTCAAAGATTATGGTGAGAATGCCGATGATCAGAAAATCCGTTTCGATGCAGCGCAACTTAAATTGGATTATGAACGTGGAAATCTGTTTGGACACGCAGAATATCGTTGTTATCAATATGAGCGGTTTTGTGATTTTTCCAGCATGATTGATGCTTATGCAGGTTATCGTTTGAATAAAACAGATCAACTTGTGGTGGGTATGCAAGCCATTCCATTTGGACCCGGACGTTTCTGGGGTAATAGCTTGTATGGTAGTATCAATACTACTGCGGGTTTGGAAGATGTGCATAATGTTGGTGTGAACTATCATGCTGAATTATCGTCAGCGACCAAATTTGATTTTGGTTATTTTGCGATTGATGGTGGTCATTATTCAGGGACCTATACGCCAGATTCAGGTCGTTACACAGCCAATTATGTACGTTCCGATGATGTGACACAAACCAACTTACAAGAGAAAAACATGTGGGTGGGGCGGGTGAGTCAAGATATTCCTTTGGGTATCGATGGTTTAGATACGCAGCTTGGTGCGTCTTACTGGATCTCGCAAATAGACAATAAGAAAACCAACCAGACTGGACGACGTAATGCTTGGTCAGTATTTACCAAAGTAAATTATGGGCAGCTTGGGTTGACTTTGACTGGAGGCAAAAATGATGTCAACAATAAAGATTTAATTCAACCTGACACTTCGCTCATGGGATCTTATGACACTGAATATGCCGTCGCCAACAAAGCCAGTTATTACACGGCTGATCTGGGGTATGCATTTAAAGATGTCGGAAAAATTGGCAATATTACCCCTTATCTCATGCATAGCCGATATAACAAAGATCAGGCTGAAGCAAAGGATTCCATTCGAAATATCTTGGGTGTCTCCATTGATCATAAAAAGCTTTCTTTGCTTGCTGAATATATCATGAGTAAAAATGATCCTTTTATCGGTGGCAATGCAGCATCATTGGCATTGGGGGATGATAACAAGTGGAATAAGTTATTGAATTTGACTTTATTCTATTATTTTTAACGTTGAATCATAACATTCGGGCAACCGAAAATTTTTTTCATCATTTTCTTGGTATGCCATAATACAAGATTAAGTATGTGCTGATACAAACCATAGCGTTATAAGCACATACGGATGTTTGCATCTAAACAGGATGATCCATATGCAACTCAAAGACATGTCTCTCTTTCACCAACAAGCCTTCATCGCTGGGCAATGGTGTGATGCTGACAACCTTCAAAGAACAGATATTTATAATCCTGCAACTCAAGCACTTATTGGGACAGTACCCAATATGGGGAAAACCGAAGCAGAACGAGCAATTCAAGCTGCTGCAAATGCTTGGTCAGCTTGGAAAAATAAAACAGCAAAAGATCGTTCAATCATTTTAAAACGTTGGTTTGAATTGATGGTTGAGCAGGCAGATGAACTTGCTTTTATTCTCACCAGTGAACAGGGCAAACCATTGGCAGAGGCGAGAGGAGAGATTTTGTATGCTGCCAGTTTTGTAGAGTGGTTTGCTGAAGAAGCAAAGCGTGTATATGGGGATATCGTCCCAAGCCCATATCCAGATGCACGTATTGTGGTACAAAAACAAGCGATCGGAGTCGTTGCAGCGATTACACCGTGGAATTTCCCAGCAGCGATGATTACACGAAAAGTAGCGCCTGCATTGGCGGCAGGTTGCCCTTGTATTGTTAAACCTGCACCTGAAACACCATTTACAGCTTTAGCGTTGGTTGATTTAGCTGTGCAAGCTGGGATTCCTGCCGAAATTTTCAGTGTGATTACAGGGGATGCAGTCACGATTGGAGATGCTATTTTTGAAAGTGATGTGGTGCGAAAGTTTACATTTACAGGATCTACACCTGTGGGAAAAATGCTTTATCAACGTTCTGCACAAACCTTAAAAAAAGTCTCTTTGGAATTGGGTGGTAATGCACCATTTATTGTTTTTGATGACGCAGATTTGGATGACGCCATTGAAGGCGCATTGATTGCAAAATATCGAAATGCAGGGCAGACCTGTGTTTGTGTAAATCGTTTTTTGGTTCAAGCAGGCATTTACGATAAATTCATCAACGCATTAAGTGAAAAAGTCAGTGCTTTTAAAATTGGCAATGGTTTGGATGTTGGTAGTGAAATTGGTCCACTGATTAATCTGAATGCTGTGAAGAAAGTTGAAGCCCATGTACAAGATGCCTTATCCAAAGCTGCTCGTTTGGTGACAGGGGGGCAACGTCACAGCGCAGGAGAGTTATTTTATCAGCCAACCATTATTGCAGATGTGACCGCAGACATGGATGTGGCAACTCAGGAAACTTTTGGTCCGCTTGCCGCTGTATTTAAGTTTGAAACCGAGCAACAGGCGTTAGAGATGGCCAATGCAACAGAGTTTGGTTTAGCAGCCTACTGTTATACCAAAGACCTCGGACGTGCTTGGCGTATGAGTGAACAATTGGAATACGGCATGGTAGGTATCAATAAAGGATTGATTTCTAATGAGGTTGCACCATTTGGCGGAATCAAACAATCAGGTTTAGGGCGTGAAGGTTCAAAGTATGGCATTGAAGATTACCTTGAAATTAAATACACCTTATTTGGAGGATTAAACAGATGAGTAATGAAAAATTTGAAAAAGGTCTTGTGATTCGTAAACAAGTACTGGGTGAAGATTATGTCAATCAATCGATCAACAATGCGGATGATTTTAATTTACCCTTACAGGAGTTGGTCACTGAGTATTGTTGGGGCGCAGTGTGGGGACGTGAAGAACTGAGCAAACCTGAGCGTAGTCTGATTAATCTTGCCATGATTTCTGCATTAAATCGTCCACATGAGCTAAAATTACATGTTAAAGGCGCATTACGAAATGGTGTACCAAAAGACAAAATTCGTGAGGTGCTGTTACAAGTTGCAATTTACTGTGGTGTACCTGCTGCGGTAGACAGTTTTCGTATAGCCAAAGAAGCTATTCAGGAATATCAAGAAGAACAGCACTAAACTGTAAAGAATTGACTCTCTGCAGTTGGGTTTAGATCTAAACTGGTCTGTATAGATCGATATGCGCAGATTCATATTGATCAACAGAAATTCGATTTTGCGATACATGTTTTTAACTGATTGACTAGATGGATGCTGATTTAACATTAGCTTGTTGAATAAGATCAGCTAAAATTATGACCGCACTTTCCATTTGCTTGAGATTAAAATCACCTAAGCCAAGAATTAAACCTGAACGTTTTCGTTGTGCTGAAAAAGTTGGAGAAATAGCTTTCACTGCAATTTTCATGTCTACGGCTGCTTGGGCAATGGCAAGGTCATTGATATGTTCTGCGAGCCAAAGCACCATATGCATGCCTTGATCTCCAGACTCTAAATAACCGAGATGTTCAGGGATATGTCTTGCAATTATCGTCATCAAATGTTGACGATTTTCGGCATAAACTTGGCGAATTTTACGGATATGTCGTTCTAAATACCCTTGCTCAATAAACTTGGCGAGCACATGTTGATCTGCTGAAGCAGGGTGACGGTCGATCAACACTCTTAAACCACAGAAAGGTGCAACTAAGGCTTGCGGTAAAATCGCATAACCCAGTCGAAGTGAAGGGAAAAGCACTTTACTAAAAGTACCCAAATAGATGACACGTTCAGGTGCTAAACCTTGTAAGGCTGGAAAAGGTTGCCCGTGATAACGTAGTTCGCTGTCATAATCATCTTCAATAATCCATGCTTGTTGTTGTGATGCCCATGCCAATAAGGCATGACGACGAGATAAACTCATCGGCATACCCATCGGGTATTGATGAGAAGGGGTAACGAAAGCTGCTCGTGCATGAGGAGCAAGGTTGATGGCTGTATTGATTTGCAATCCTTCCTCATCAACAGGAACACGAACAATTTGGATGTTTTGTACAGTGTTTTCTAAAATGGCTGATGTTCCACGATAAGCAGGATCTTCGAGCCATACCTGATCCTTCGGTTCAAATAAAATTTGACTGCAAATATATAAAGCTTGTTGTATGCCATTGGTAATCACAATCTGTTCAGGTTGGCAATGAACTGAACGAGAACGACGAACATACTCTGCAATTGCAACTCGCAATGACCATACGCCCTGAGGATCATCATAGCCTGAGGGTAAGCCTTCTCCTTGAGCGCGATAGCGATTGCCAAATTTGCGCCAGACATCATTGGGTTGAGTACGTCCGGTAGGAACAGATATCGCAAAGGGTAAATGGGGCAAAGGTTTAAATTCTTTTAATATCTCGGCATAGGCTTGTGCGGCTGCTGTCAGATTTGATTTAAATGTATTGGTAACAATGTCTTTTTGATGTTGTTGATGTGGCGTGTTGATTAAAGACTGTGCAACAAAGGTTCCCTTACGTGGATGTGCCTCTAAAACACCTTCGGCCAGTAATTGATCATATGCTTCAATTATCGTTCCACGGGAAACACTTAAGCTGAGCGCCAATTCACGTGACGAGGGCAAAGGATCACCTGCCTTTAAATCTCCTTGTTGTACAGCTTCTCTGAGGATCTGTATCAGTTGCGCAGTCACTTTGCCTTGCTGTTTGTTGAGCTTCGAAATTGAAGGAAGCTCAACCACTTTTGCCATTCTCGCCATAATTCTGGACTACTTAAATAAATACAAACTGGTACTTTTGAATAATCCAATTAAATCAGAAAATTTACAACAGAAAGTTTATGTTTAATGACTGTTTTAATGATTGAGAGTGAGAGGAGTCGACTATGTATATCCCTAAAGATTTTGAAATCACTGAAGTGAAAGAGATGCATCAACTGATGTGTGAATATCCACTGGGAATACTGTTGAGTCATAGCACACAGGGTCTAGATGCTAACCATTTACCTTTTGAACTACAGTTAGAACAGTCAGAGTTGGGTACACTCCATGCCCATGTGTCAAGACAGAATCCTATCTGGCAGCAGCTTCATGACGGTGATGAGGTGTTGGTGGTATTCCGTGCTGGAGATGCCTATATTTCACCTCAATGGTATCCAAGTAAACATGAACACCATCGACAGGTGCCAACATGGAACTACAGGGTTGTACATGCGCATGGCAAAATCCGTATTCATGATGACGAGCGTTATGTACGAGGTGTAGTTGCACGTTTAACTCGGACACATGAAGCAACTCAACCTACGCCGTGGAAAATGTCTGATGCTCCCAAAGATTATTTAGAACCGATGCTTCAGGAAATTGTTGGTATCGAAATTGAAATTACACGGCTTCAAGGAAAATCAAAACTCGGTCAGAACAAAGATTATCGAGATATTGTTGGCGTTGCCAATGCATTATCTCAGACAGAGCATGGTGTAATTGCTGATGCAATGTATCAGGTTGCAGCAGAGAAAAATAAATAAATACTCATCTCTATGTGGGTAGAAGGAGAATTAAATGACTTGGCTAACGTCTCAGGTTTTAGAAAATGATCATGTCATTTTAAAACCGCTTGAAATACAACACATGGAAGCGCTGATAGAAGCTGTATGTGACGGAGAACTATGGAACTTATGGTTTACACATATCCCAACGCCTGAGCAAATGGGGGCTGAGATTCAGCGACGATTGAACTTACAGACTCAAGGCAAGATGTTGCCTTATACCGTCATTGAAAAACAAACAGCTCAAGTTTTAGGTATGACCAGTTTTATGAATATCGAAGCGGTCCATCGCCGTGTCGAAATTGGTTCAACTTGGTATCGACAATCTGTGCAACGAACACATATCAATACAGCATGTAAGCAGTTACTGCTAAGTTATGCTTTTGATCACTTGAATTGTATTGCAGTTGAGTTTCGCACATCCTCATTTAACTTCAAAAGCCGAGCCGCGATTGAACGTTTAGGTGCAAAACTCGATGGCATATTGCGTAGCCATCAAATTGTGAAAGATGATATTTTGCGTGATACATATGTGTATAGTATTTTAAAAAGTGAATGGGCTGCGGTACGACAACATTTAAATTTTTTGCTTGGCAAGTCGAATAATTCCAAAAGTATCTAAGCAGTTTAAATCACCATGAAAATCAACTTGATTGCCAAGGATACTCTATATTCATGGCAGTCACTTGTTGATTGCTTTTGATTGATAAACATTCGTGTCGGTCAAAGCACTGGTTGATTAAATATTTTTTATTCGATAAACATAGTAATGTTATGACTCTTGAACAGACATCAATTCAAGACAATTAGGCAAATTGCTGTCGTTGTAAAATCTATTAATTTAGTTGATATAAAGAATATGCGAAGTAGAGCTTAATATATGATTAAAGTCATGTTAATAAGAATAATATATTTTTACATTAAATCTAGAAGGTAAAAAATACATCCCCTGAGTATATTGTTCAATTAGAGAGTAAAATGAATTTCTTATTTATATTACAGAGGGTTATAATTATTTTTAAGTATTATTATATGAAGTGATGGTTATAATTTGTTGATAATATTATGCGCATCTTATTTTAAGGGGATTGGAAATAAGTTTAATAATAATAAAAATATTGTAGTAATAATGATTAAAAGAGCATAAAATTCAAGCAAATGCTGTTTGCAATTGACTCAATGAAACTAAAAAAATTCATATTTTGTTTAAAATTAAACCTAAGGAAACTTATTCTATTTTTGGCTGTTTTCAGTATTGTTATCCTCTTTATTGCATCTTTATTCGTAAACTACTCTATTCAAAAAAAAGAATTATTAGATACGTCTTTGTCTGTGAATATGGAGTATGCAACGAAGATTGCGCAAAAAACAGATTCACAAATTCAGACGGTATTAAAACAACTTGATTACAGTGCCATGTTATTGGGGCAATCATTTGATGACGAAAAATTTAAACAATCAGAAGTAGACCGCCTCAAATTTCAGTCTAACTTTTTTGATAGTGTGATTATTTCTGATAAACATGGTCGAATCCTCAATTTTTCACCATCGAAAATTGCATTGAATAAAAATGTAATCAATAGAACATTGGGCTTTACTGAATCTTTAGATACCCAAAAGACCGTGATTACAAGTCCGTATTACTCAGTCAAAAAGAATTTGATTGTGTTTATTTCACAACCAATTTTTGATCAGCATAAGAATTATCTAGGTTTTGTAGGTGGTGCGATTTATTTAAAAGAAAGAAATATTATCAATGAGTTATTGACCATTAGTTTTAATTATAAAGACAGCTATATGTATGTGCTCGATAGCCAGCATAAAATCATTTTTCATCCTGATGTTCATCGAATAGGAACATATGCAACAGACAATACAGGTCTGGATTATATGGAGAAACATCCGATAGGGAAAATAAGATTGATCAATAGTAAAGGGGTTGATAATTTAGCGGGTTTTGCAAAAGTGAAACACACCGATTGGATTATTGTTTCACAACAACCCACGCATAAACTATTAGAAAAAGTACCCAACCTTATCTATAAAATCATTGCATATATGCTTGTTTTTTATATTCTAATTTTTTTAATTATTTGGAAAATTTCCTATTATATTTCTGCGCCATTAAACCGCTTGGCAACGATGGCGAGCCATTTAAACAATCCAGAAACAGCCAATCAAATTAAAGATGTTGATGCGCTCTATTATGAAGTCAGGAATTTTAAACGATCCTTGTTGCAAAGTTCTTCAAATTTTAGCAAACGAATTTCCACACTCAACCATTATGTAAATACTGATCCTTTGACAGGTCTGTATAACCGTCGTGGGATGGAGCTGCATATTGAACGCTTGATGAAATCCAATATTCCTTTTGCCATTATTGCTGTAGATATTGATTACTTTAAAAAAATCAATGATCAATATGGGCATGAAAAGGGGGATATGGTGTTAAAGCGTACGGCACAGCATATCAAGGACTGTGTACGAAATATTGATATTTGTTGTCGAATTGGTGGCGAGGAATTTGTCATATTAAGTCCGATAGATAGCCAAAATTTAAGTATCAATATTGCTGAAAGAATTCGCCAACTGTTGGAAAAAAGTCCAATTGATGATATTCCCGCAGTGACTGTGTCGGTTGGTATTGCACACTGGCCTGAAATATCTACAGATATTCATAAGGTATTTAAAGCTGCTGACGAATATTTATACTTAGCCAAAGCAGAAGGGCGTAATTGTATTCGCTATAAAAAATAGAACATTGAAGCGTTAAAAACCTTTGTGAATATTATGTGATAAATATATAAAGATTATATATTTATCAATATTTTATTGTCTGTATACACTCGATGAAATATTAGATGATTTGAGTGAATATGAATAAGTTATTAGCGTATGGATTGATTACCATTTTTAGTACAGGGTTACTGCTTTCAGGTTGTTCAAAACAGACACAGGATGATAAAAAATCCATTGATAGCAATCAGATCAGTACACTCAATATAGGCTATCAAAAAGCAGCATTAAAATTGATCGTGGCGAAGCAGAATCAATTGTTTGAAAAACAATTCCCTCATGTAAAAATTGAGTGGAAAGAGTTTCCTGCGGGTCCTCAGACCTTAGAGGCTTTATCTGTCAATTCAATTGATTTCGGTTATACCGGTGATGCACCGATTGTATTTGCATTATCCGCGGGGAAACAATTGAATTATTTAGGTTATGAGCAATCATCTCGTCAAGCTCATGCAATTTTATTGCCGAATCAGAGTTCGATTAAAAGTCTTGCGGATTTGAAAGGAAAACGAATTGCATTAACCCGAGGCTCAAGTGCGCATAACTTTTTGGCTGAAACTTTAAAGCAAGCTCATCTATCATGGGCAGATATCCAACCTGTTTGGCTGACGCCATCCGATGCACGTGCTGCTTTGGATAAAAAGGCAATTGATGCTTGGGCTGTTTGGGACCCCTATATTAGCGCTGCCGAAATTGATGGAAATGCAAAGATTTTATTCGAGTCTACAGATTTGCCAACGACCTATAGCTACTATTTGGCGCAGCCTAATTTTGTCAAAAACCATCCAAAGGATGCAGAAAAAGTATTGGCTGTATTAAATCAAAGTGATCAGTGGATTAATGCTCATCCATCAGAAGCAGCTGAGATTTTGGCGAAGAGCACGGGTTTAGATGTCAAAGTGACGCAAAAAGTCATTGCTAAAAAACCAAAACCAAATCCTGTTGCGATTTTAAGTTTAGAGGCTATTCAATCTCAACAAAAGATTGCAGACCTCTTCTATAGTCAAAAGTTGATTCCTAATCAAATTGAAGCTGCACAATTTGTTTGGAAACCTGCTCAATAACATGAGCATTGGGTATGTAAAAAATGGCAATAACTTTAATTCTTAGCGCGTGATTTAGTCACGGTGATGAATGGGTTTTATTGAGTAAGCGCAAGCTAATTTGTCGAGCAAGACGATAAAAAGCTTGCGCAATTTTTTAAACCATATTATTGTCATAGGACAAAATTAATTTGTCATGGGTTTTTTATGGAGCACTTTGTTACGCCGAGCAATTTAATTGGGTTGCAGCAAAACTTTAGTGAGGTTCAGCAACAGATTACAGCGATATGCCAAAAAATAGGACGTAATCCCGCAGAGATTCGCTTATTGCCTGTGACCAAAACTTTAGCGATTGAAAAAATTGAACAGGCATATCAATTAGGCTTTTGTAGTTTTGGTGAAAATAAAGTGTTAGAGGCGAAAGCCAAATATGAAGCGCTACAACATTTACCAATTCATTGGATTTTAATTGGGCATTTACAAAGCAATAAAGTGAAGTATGTTGCCAAATTTATTGATGAGTTTCATGCCTTAGACAGTTTAAAACTTGCAGAAAAACTAAATCATCGCTTATTACTCGAACAACGCAAAATTCCTGTTTTTATTCAGGTAAATACCTCTAATGAACACAGTAAATTTGGTGTTGAACCTGAACAAGCCTTAGCTTTAATTGAGCAGTGTCAGCAGTTTACGCAGTTCAAAATAATTGGATTAATGACGCTGGCTATTCACAGTCAAGATGCTGTTGAGGTGAGGCGATGTTTTCAGACTTTACGTGTACTAAGAGATCAAATTCAAAAAATTTATCCTGATGTCCAGCGTTTATCTATGGGGATGTCTGGAGATTTTGAAATTGCCATCGAAGAAGGTGCAACGGATATTCGCATTGGGCAGGCTATTTTTGGTGCAAGAGCACTGCCTGATCATTATTACTGGGCGGAGTAAGCCAAGATGAGTCAACATTATCAATTAACCATCTATCAACAGGGCAAATTATTGGGACATTTTCAAAGCCGTTCTATGCACGCTTTAATGAAAATTAATACTTTGTTGAGTTATTTACAGCATACAACCGAATTAAGCTATGAGTTACATCAAGTGATTGAAGATTCGCGTTTTCTTATGCAAAAAGAGGGGACGATGCAGCTCTTGGGAAGTGAATATATCTATCAGCCCTGTTCGATGAATATTTTGTCGCAGGAGATGACATGAGTTATTTAATGCCCGTTTATCAACCTTTAGCCATTGAATTTCAACGTGGTCAAGGGTGCTATCTATGGGATCACCAAGATAAGCGTTATTTGGATGCTATTTCAGGTGTCGGTGTCACCTTACTTGGGCATGCTCATCCTGATATTCATACGGAAATCGTGGCACAATCCCAAACATTCTTACATCTTTCCAATTTATTTAAACATACTTGGAATGAACGTCTTGCTGAAAAACTGGCACAGATTACGGGTTTAACCCAGACTTTTTTTTGTAATTCAGGCACAGAAGCCAATGAAACGGCAATTAAATTAGCCCGTTTATATGGTCATCAGCGAGGCATTCAATGTCCCAAAATAATTGTCATGCAACAGGCATTTCACGGACGCACATTAGGGGCGTTATCTGCAACGGCAAAAGCTGATTATCGACAGGCTTTTGGTCCCTTATTAACTGGTTTTGAGTTTGTTGCATTTCATGATTTGGCTGCGATCGAAGCTTATCAAAATGATCCCGATGTTGTGGCAGTATTACTTGAGCCAATTCAGGGCGAAGCTGGGGTGAATATTGCTTCAGCATTTTATCTCAAGCAACTCAGAGCACTATGTGATCAACAGGATTGGTTGTTGATGTTGGATGAAATCCAATGTGGACTGGGGCGTACAGGAACATGGTTCTATTATCAACAAGCTGAAATTTGTCCTGATGTACTCACCATTGCCAAAGGCTTGGGCAATGGTTTGCCGATTGGTGCCTGTTTAACCCACCCTAAGTTGGGGCAACTATTACAGTCAGGCTTACATGGTTCTACCTTTGGTGGAAATCCTCTAGCCTGTCGTGTGGCGTATCGAGTGTTGCATCTACTGGAAACACAGTATTTATCCTCAATTCATGCAAAAGGTTATCACTTACTCGATTTACTACAGTCCAAATTAACAGGTTTAAACAATGTGCAATCGGTTCGTGGTGTGGGATTGATGATTGCAATTGAACTGATCCATCCGATTGAAAACCTGACAAAAATTGCCAGTGAAGAATTTGATATCTTAGTGAATGTCACCCAAGGAAAAATTATTCGCTTATTGCCACCTTATATTATCAATAGCACACAAATTGAATATTTAGCTCAACAAATATATGGCTTGCTTAAAGTCATTCATCCCATTGAAAAAGTAGCGTGACCAAGATGAAAATGATCTATGCGATTCAAACTTTGGCATTTGAAGATTTAGGCAGTTTTGCACAGACGCTGAATGACTTAAATTATCAAATTCAGTATTTACAGTTAGGTGTCGATGCCGTGGATGAGGCTCTTGCTTCAAAACATCCTGTTATTTTATTGGGTGGACCGATCGGCGTATATGAAACGGCTAATTATCCTTATTTATCGGATTTAATTCATGCACTACGTACCCGTCTCGCTCATCACTATCCAACACTGGGTATTTGTTTAGGTGCTCAGTTAATAGCAACGGCTTTAGGTGCAAAGGTGTATCAGGGGCATATCAAAGAAATAGGTTGGAGTCGATTAACCATTACCAGTCAAGGCTTTGCCTCAGCTTTAAAGCATTTGGAAAATGTTCAGGTTTTACACTGGCATGGTGACACCTTTGATTTACCTGAATCCGCTAAACGCTTAGCAGGTTCAATTTACTATCCCAACCAAGCCTTTGCTGTGGGTCTCAATATTCTGGCATTGCAATTTCATGTTGAAGTTGATCCAAAAACATTAGAGCGTTGGTTGATTGGACATGCGACTGAACTCAATCAGGCGAAGATTGATATTTTAAAGTTACGTCAAGAAAATGTACTATATGGGCAATCCTTACAGGACAAAGCCAAGCTGTTATTACGTGATTGGCTTAATCACCTCATTCCTGTATAAAACTCGATATAGATTTTTTTATGAAAATTAAAGGCAACAGCGCTCAGGATATTCAAGATAATATTCGTACACTGATCAATGAAGGGCAGTTAAATGAAGGCGACTTCTTGCCCAGTGTCCGTGAGTTAGCAGAACAACTTGGGCTGAACCGAAATACGGTGGCTGCTGCCTATAAAAGTTTAGTGTCGATGGGCATTGTGGTGTCTAAAGGACGTTTAGGCACACAAGTCAAATCAAAACAATCTTGTCGAATATCAGAAGGCTTTCAAGCATTAAATGAGGGCACAGTCGATTTGGCTCATGGTAATCCCCACCGAGAATGGTTACCAACTCTAAGTCAAATCAATTTTGGTCATCTGAACAGCAGTTTATATGGTGAAAACATCTATCATGCTGAATTATTAAATATTGCCCAACAACAGGTTTTTGCAGATCTTCCTCAACCATTTTCAATTGAATTTACCTACGGTGCAGTCGATGCGATTGAGCGAATACTCGCTGCCTACCTCGTTCCTTCCGATTTAGTGGCTGTCGAGCAACCAGGATTTATCACCAGTATCTCTGCAATTGAACATCAGCAATTTAAAATGCAACCTTTTACAGTCAGGAGCGATGGTTTTGTTCTTGATACAATTGAACAAGCCTTATATGCAGGTGCACAAGCATTGATTATTACGCCACGTGCGCAAAATCCAACAGGCTATAGTTTAGATCGCACTCAGGCTGAGAAAATTTCAAAACTATTGGAAAACTATCCACATGTATTGGTGATTGTTGATGACCATTTTTCAGTGCTTTCTCAAACCTGTTACCAACATATCATTCCCACCACAACGAAACATTGGGCTGTAGTACGTTCAGTATCCAAATACTTATCGCCAGATTTTCGTTTTGCATTTGTTGGTTGTGATGCTGAAACTTCAGATAGATTGCGACGAAAATTGAATGCAGGCTCAACATGGGTCAGTCATATCATCCAAGAAATGGTGTTCCAGTTGTTCAGTGCTGAAAAATTTTCAGTCAACTTAAATCAGGCAAAATCTTATTACCAACAACAGAATAAAAAAATTGTGCAGTATTTACAACAGTTTAATATCCCTTGTGCGATGCATTATGATGGTCTAAATATCTGGCTTGAATTGCCACATGCAGACAAAATCAGCAAGATTTTATCGCAACGAGGTTGGTTGGTACGTTCAGGACGAGATTTTAGCGTCAATCAAGAAGTTGAAGGCATAAGAATCAGTACGGCTGATATGACAGAACAACAGATGAAAGACTTTTGCCAACAATTTGAACAGATTTATCAAGTTATTATTAATCTATAAATCAATTGTTTATTTAAAAAATAATGGATTTAACTTAGGGGCTGTGGACATTTCATAAATGGCTTGCGTTGTAGGTTAAAATTGAGCAGGCAAGGCATGAAATGAAGAGAATAGCGAGACTATTTTTAAGTTTCATAACGTAGCCTGAGATAATTTTAGCCACAACCCTTCGGGACTAGCGTGTTTTTTGTCGCTTCGTCGTTACGAACTAATCATTTAGAATGACTAAATTTCGTATTTTGTGCCTAGAATCGCCTAAAAAACACACCTAGTCGCAAACATAGACGAATTGTCCACAGACCCTATACTTATTTTAAGAGTTTTGCGGGTAATTTTGACGGGTACTCAATTTAAATTTTAGGATATGGCGGGTACTTGTTTCGCGATTGAGCAGTTCTGTTTGAGATCATTTCAATATTAACGCGAACGGAAGATTTTCAAGATATTGGATGATTTCTACTAAACTGTCTCATAAAATAGCAAATTGTTAAAAAAAATTAAAATAATAATTCATTTTTTAGATAATATATCTTGAAATTATAAAGGTAAACTTATAAAACAGTATAGTCGTATTAAAAAAGGCTGCTGTGATGACTTCTCGATATAAACCTAAACTTCACCCCATTAAAGTCATTAAAGATTGGCAAGGTGAGGATTGGGATGTCTATGAAGAGTATAAGACAGAGATCGGTCAAATCATTTACAAAGGTCGGGCGTATAGTACGACCCGTGGCAGTTATGCCTGCATCCTAACACCAGAACTGGCAGATTTTATACGGCAAAACTCCCGTCAAACTGTGATGAAGCAATTGAATTTTTCAGGCATCAAAGTTTCTCGACTTCGAAAAGAATTGAATATTCAACGGGAAAAAGTGGTATTAAATCATCAATGGGCAATCGAACATAAAGATGAGTTATTGGGGGATGGTTTTGAAGATTTGTATCAACAATATGGTTTAAACAAAGATCAAGTCAGTAGTTATGCTCGCTATTTAAGATGTTATGCAAAAGTCAAAAAACCTCATCCACAACGTATCGAAAATAAGCGTTGGCTTTTGGCAAATCAAGCAATCATTACCAGCTCAACAATGACCATGCAACAGATTGCCGAACAATTGCAAACCACCAAAGAAAAAATTGTGATCGCAAGAAAGCAGTTAAAAAGGCTTGCAGCACTTGAGCGTTAGTTTGTGATCATTCGTGCTCGATTACGACTGGGTAAAATATCTGGAAATAGGCAAATAGATGGTGATATCCATAGTTATTCACTCAAGTTGAATATGTATTTGAACAAAATCATGCAAAATATTTTGTAAAAATAGAACAGTTTCAATTCCCCCAAAGGATGATTAATCGTGCTGGCTAATTATTCCAATGTATATCTTGATGACTTTAGTTGCTTGGCATCGTGATTTATTTAAAGTTTTATCTTCTGATCTTTCATCTTAGTCAAATATAGCGTATCTCCAAAAAATGAAGAGATCTGCCTAAATATTATAGGCACATCTCTGTAACTTTATAGGCAACTGTGAGTTTGCCTTTTTTTATTTTATAGGCAGTAATTTCGATACTGCCAATTTCTGATAAAGATTGAACATGTGTCCCACCACAAGGAAATTTAGGCAGGTCGCCAAAACCAACCTCACGATAACCTTGGTCATTTTGTTGCATCATACGGGGTAAATCACGGCGAATGTATTGCTGACATATCTCTTGTAGATGGATTTGATTAATATCTTGTGAGCTTTCTGATTGGGTAAATTGCACTTTTGCATCTTCAGGCCAATGCTGTGCCTTTACAGGATGCCACCCAAAGCTTTGCATGATATGCCCGATCAAATGACCTGCGGAGTGGAGACGACTATAAAAATGTCTTTGTTTCTGGGCAACTTGGGCAAAAGCCAGACCCAGAGCAATTTCACCCTGACAATAATGAATAATATCACCATCCTGTTGTACAACATGCACGACATTCACATCGTTGATTGTACCTAAGTCACTCGGTTGTCCACCGCCTTGAGGATGAAACGGTGTTTGTTCTAGCCGAACTGCAAATAAACCATCTTGATTTAATTCGCAGAATAAAACCTGAACGTCTGCACTGGTCTGGTCAGATAAATATAAAGCCTGAGTCATATTAACTTCTACGCAAATTTCTAAGAAAGAATTATATGAAGCAATCCTATTGATGATAATCTAGTAAAAAATGAATTTACTTTTTCCTCATGGGCACAAATCAAAGCATTGCATTACTTCAGGAAATGGCTATTTTCGTCAAGGTTGTGGAGACAGGAAGTTTTTCAGAAACAGCACGACAACTGGGCAATACACCTTCTGCAATCAGTAAGGCCATTACTCGACTTGAACAGGCACTAGAAACCAGACTGTTGCAAAGAACTACACGAAAATTACGTTTGAGCGAAAGTGGTCAGCAAATTTATGGACATTGTCTTGAAATGCTCAATGCTGCTCAGGCTGTAATCGATAACACAGGAAAATTAAACAGTGAACCCAGTGGTACAGTAAGGATCAGCGTACCCAAAGCTGTGGGACACTATATGATTCATCCACATCTTGCTGAATTTTTAGAACGATACCCCAAAGTCGATATTCAACTGTTATTGGAAGATCGCATTGTTGATTTTATTGATGATGAGATTGATTTGGCGATACGGATTACCAATGAACCAGCATTGGGATTAAAGGGAAGAAAATTAATTCAGATTGATCATGTACTGGTCGCAACTCCAGAGTATCTCAAACGTTATGGCATTCCACGAAAGCCTCAGGATTTAGTGGATCATCAATGTATCTATTTGGGTGAGCAAGCCAGCGACTCAAAGTGGAAGTTTCAAAAAGGCAATAAAACCACCAGTGTTGTTGTTAAAGGACGATATTCTGCAAATCATACTGGTATACGCTTAGATGCAGCATTAAATCATATGGGGATTGCAAGTTTACCTTACTTCGTTGCCCGTCAGGCTTTGGCAAACCATACTTTGTTGCAAGTTCTGCCAGAATGGTATTTTAAAACCTATTACAGTGGTGCTGCGTGGTTACTCTATCCACCGACACGCTATTTAGCGCCAAAAATAGAAGTATTTATTCAATTTCTCGCCCAGAAATTAAGATCAGAACCGACACTGAAACATGATGAGTCCCATATTTAAAGGATACTATGATTCTAAGATGTTGGTGATATTTTAAGAAAAACTGATGCTAAAATCATTTAGCATCAGTGTGTTGAGTGTATATGTGCTGATTTAGCCCAAACGCATTTTATAAATATTTTAAAATGGGGATGTGTTTGTTTTGATGTTTAAACTTGGAAAATTTGAGCATCAATGGATAGAGCAAAATACTCAATAGTATGGAGATTAACCATAAGGTAGAGACCTGATCTACACCATAGTATTGACCTTGTGTCGTACCGAAAATTTGCACTGCAACCAGATACAACGCTTTTAAAAGATATAAATGAACGATGTAGAAAAACATAGGAACTGAACCAAAAATAATTAACGGTTTAACCCATTTTTGTGTTTCAACTTTTTGTAAAAGTACCAAAAGAATAAGCCCCATACCTGCATTCCAAAGAATAAACAGTAACGAAGGTGGGTATTTGGTGAGGTTCATAAAGCTCATCCATGTTTCTGAGAATGCTGGCATAACTTGCCATGCTTGATCACCATAGAGATTGATGATTCTCAGTATGAAAAATAGTGCAATGCTGGATAAACCAAAGCGGAGCAAGATCTGATTTCTTTTTGCCGTATCATTGGATGGGGCAAAAACCTGATGACCAATACAATATCCCAGTGTAATCACACCAATCCAAGGCAAAACAGGATAAGAGGTTCTTAAACGAACGATGTCTCCAATTTCGATCCATCCACGGTCATGTAAGATGAGCCAAAGTTGGTGTAAAACTGGGATATTTTCAAAGGAGATTTGATCAAGTAGGTTATGACCAAAAATAATCATCAAGCTGATACACCATAGCAGTTTTTGCGGTAATCCAATCAGTGCTGCCAAAGCAAGCATACTTATGCCAATTGCCCAAATCACCTGTAGATAAATGACATCGGGTGGAAATTTCCCAGTCCATGCAAAGTTGATTATTAGCAATTCCAGAAAAACTAAAAAAAGCCCACGTTTGATTAAAAATTTACGGGTCATCTGAAGGCTATTATTTTTTGCTTGATAAAGATATGCCGATAAACCCGTCAAAATGACAAAGACAGGCGCACATAAATGAGCCAAAATTCTGCTTAAAATTAAGGGTTCTTCTGTCGCTGAAATAATCATCGGATCTGGAACTTGATGATGTAGATAAAAGGTTTCTCTGACATGATCAACCATCATGATTAAGATAACTAAACCTCTTAATGCATCAATGGCTTGTAAGCGCTGGGAAGGAGACGTAGACATAAAGAAAAGATAAAATATAGTGTTATGATATACTGTAACATTAATTTTTCTGCTTTTAAAATTAAAAATGATCAGTAAAGTTGATGTTTTTAAAATTCAAAATATTGCTGGTTCTAAGTGAAATAAATTTTTTATTTAAATGATCAATACTATTCGCTTTTATGGATATTCATAGAGATGTGTTTAGTCTATTCACCAAGTCTTTAATTTTCTCAAGCCTTATTCATAAAACAAGGCTTGAGCCATACCGAATTTTTTATGGCGAAAGTATCGTTCTAGTACTTAATTTTCGTACTTTACTTGAGCCAACATTTATTATTTTTGTTCTAATCCTCCCCCCAAAGCTTTATATAATTCAATTTGATTGTTCAATTTGCTTTGCTCTAATGTGAGTAGACCTTGTTGAGCAGTATAAGCAGAACGTTGAGCATCCAAAACTGAAAGATAATTGTCGATTCCTGCTTTAAAGCGAGCCGAAGAAAGTCGATAAGTGGTTTGTGTTGCCGAGACAAGTCGACGTTGCGCATCTAAACGTTCGTCTATATGAGCCTGTGCTGCTAAAGCATCGTTAACTTCACGGAATGCTGATTGAATGGCTTTTTCATAATCTGCAAGTGCAATCATTTGATCTGTTTCAGAAATTTTTATATTGGCTTTTCGAGTCCCCCAATCAAAAATGGGTAGATCCAGACTAGGTCCAATTGACCAAACAAAGCCACCTGATTTAAATAAATTTTGAAGATCTGTTGAAGCATAGCCAGCAGAACCCGTTAAGCTAATCGTGGGGAACAGTCTTGCTTTTGCCACCCCCACATTGGCACCTGCGGCAAGAAGTTGGTATTCGGCAGCTTTGATATCAGGTCGATTATTGAGTAAATCACTGCTCAAACCCGTAGTAAAAGTAGCTTGTGTACTGATACGTTCAACTGCTTGATTGGGGAGTAGGCTTTGAGGGACGCTTTGTCCTGCCAATAAGTTCAGCAGATTTTGGGCTTGTGCGACTTGCGTTTTATAGGTGGCAACATCATTTCGAGCTGTTTCCACAGAAATCTGGGCTTGACGTAAAGGAACTTCACTCTCAATCCCTACATCAAATCGCTTTTTATTCAGATGGTAGGAATCCTGTTGGGCAGTTAGTGTTTGCCTGGCTAAGTTTAAATTAGATTGTGCAAAAGCATAATCTAACCAAGCTTGAGTCACTTGACTGACTAAGCTAATTTGGGTGGATTGTTGCGCACTTTGAGTGGCAAGATACTGATTTAAAGCCACATCTTTTAAGCTTTTTACACGTCCCCAAAAATCAACTTCATAGGCTGTGATGCCCAGTCCGACTTGGAATGATGAATAAGGATTATTGGGATTAACCGTCGGGTTGACTTGTCTAAGCGCACTGCCATTGGCACCGATTGTCGGAAGTTGATCATTTTTAGTGATTTGATATTGTTGCTGCGCTCGTTGAATATTGAGCGTTGCTGTACGCAAATCACGGTTATGCGCTAAGCTCATTTCAATGACTTGCAATAAGCGGGCATCCGAAAAGAAATCTGAATAGCCTTGATGGGCAATTGAGATTTCTGAGCGATTTAGAGCAGAATTTTGAGTAAAATTTTCAGGAATATTAGATTGAATGACAGGCTTTGGTGCTTGTAAATTCATACAAGCGGTCAAAGCAATGGATAGTGTGGAGACAATCAATCCACGCAATAGGAGTGTTGATTTAGGCATGATTTTTACCCATTTATAAAAGGTGAAAACATCAGCAAGATCAGAGGAAAACATCAGTTTTCTTCTGATCTATTATGCTGTATTAAAGTTGCGGGTCTTGTTTTGATGGTGATTTTGCAGAGGATATTTTTTCTACTGCGCCTAAGACAAAAATAAAAAATACCGGGACAAAGAAAATCGCTAAAATCGTCGCAGAAATCATGCCTCCAAATACACCTGTTCCTAATGCGTGTTGAGTTTCAGAACTTGCACCTGATGCAATCACCAAAGGAATCACACCACAGGTAAACGCCAGTGAAGTCATCAGAATAGGGCGTAAACGAAGTTTAGCTGCTGCAACTGTGGCTTCAATTAAACTCATGCCTTCTTCTTTGAGCATCTTGGCAAATTCAACAATCAAAATGGCATTCTTCGCCGATAAACCGATAATGGTGATTAAGCCAATTTTAAAGAACACATCATTCATCATACCTCTCGACATGATCGCAACAATTGCTCCAAAAATGCCCAAAGGAACCACCAACATGACAGAAAGCGGGATCGCCCAACTTTCATAAAGTGCAGCCAATACAAGGAACACGACCAACATTGAAAGAACCAGTAAAAATGCCATTTGAGACTCGGTTTGTTTTTCCTGTAAAGAAATACCCGTCCATTCATAGCCTATACCTTTGGGTAATTTAGCAATCAATTGTTCCATTTCTCGCATTGCATCACCAGAGGAAGTGTCGAAGTTTGGAATACCTGCGATACTTAAAGATGGTCGTCCGTTATAGCGATTATATTGTTGTGGTGCTTTACTCCATTGAGGTGTGACCACTTCAGACAGAGAAACCAATTGTCCGCTTGAGCCTGCTACCTTGAGACTTAAAATATCTTTTAATTGCATCCGTGATTTGGCATCCACTTGAACAATGACTTGTTGCATCCGTCCTTGATTAGGAAAGTCATTGATATACATTGAACCCATTGAGGTTGAAATAATGTCAGAGACATCAGAAAACTTCACACCCAAAGCATTGAGCTTTTCACGATCAATTTTTAAAGAAATATTGTCCCCTTGCGGTAAACCTTCGTTCCAGACCATATAGAACTTTTTATTTTTGGCTGCCATTGCCATCAGCTCATCTTGAGCTGCCAGTAATGCAGGCATACCTAAATTTCCACGGTCTTGTAAACGTAAACTAAAACCTGAAAACGTACCTAATTCATCAATGGCAGGAGGTAACACCGCCATGGTTGCGCCTTCTTTGCTATTCGCCATGAAAGCGTTGACTGAATTGGTCATCTCTGTCGCCGTAGAAGTACGGTCTTTGAAATCCGTAAGCGTAGTAAATGCCATCGCAACGTTTTGACCAGCACCACTAAAGCCCCAACCTAAGATTGCTGTATTGCTTTTTACATTGGGATTGTCTTTTAGATGCTGTTCAAATTCATTGACAACGTTGCGAGTACGTTCTGCTGTTGCATCTGAAGGAAGTTGGAAGGAGGTCAGAAACCAGCCTTGATCTTCTTCTGGCATAAATGCGGTAGGCCAATATTTCATGCCTGCAAAGGTGATTGCTGTGATCACCACAAAGATCACCATCATTGGAATGGTATGTTTAATGACTTTGAGTAACAGTAATTCATATTTTTTGGTGACTTTATCAAAACTCCGATCAAACCATGCAAAAAAGCCTTTCTTTTGATGGTGACCATCAATTGGTTTTAGTATCGTTGCACATAGGGCAGGTGTTAAGATCAATGCCAAGAGTGCAGAGAATAAAATCGACACAGACATGGTCAGTGTAAATTGCTGATAGATAATACCGACAGAGCCACTGGCAAAGGCCATTGGTAAAAATACCGCAGCTAGCACCAGCGTTATCCCAATGATTGGGCTGGTGATTTCTTTCATTGCTTTAGAGGTAGCTTCTTTGGGTGGCAAGCCTTCTGTCGCCATAATCCGTTCGACATTTTCAACCACCACAATTGCATCATCGACAATAATCCCGATAGCAAGCACCATCCCGAACATAGTCAAAACGTTGATGGAAAAGCCCAAAAGGAGCATCACTGCGAAAGTCCCGAGTAGGGCAATAGGTGCAACGATGGCTGGAATCAAGGTATAACGGACATTGTGTAAGAATAAATACATCACAATAAACACCAAAACCATGGCTTCAAGTAATGTATGAATCACTTTTTCAATCGAAATTTTAACAAAAGGTGCAGTGTCATACGGGATGCTATACTGCATACCTTCAGGTAAATTCAATTTTAATTCTTCAATTTTGGCTCTTACACCTTCAGCAGTTTTGACTGCATTCGCCCCCGGGCTAAGCTGAATTGCAGCTGCTGTAGCAGGTTGACCATCTTCTAAAATGGCAAAGTTGTAGGCTTGTGAACCCATTTCAACCTCTGCAACATCTGAAAGCTTAATCACGCTACCACTGGTTTTACTCTTTAAACTGATATTTTTAAATTGATCTACATTGCCCAATTGACCTTGAGCTGACAAAGGAACGGTAATCAATTGTCCTTTTGTCGCTGGAAGATCTCCAAGGCGTCCCGGTGCAATTTCAATATTGTTTTCACGAATTGCCGTATTTACATCGCTGATCGATAAACCATAAGAAATTAATTTATTTGGATCTACCCAGATCCGCATGGCTTTTTCAGCACCGAAAGATTGAACTTTACCAACACCTTCAACACGCTTGAGTTCTTCAACCACATTACGTACCAGATAATCACTCAAATCAACTTCTGAGTATTGTCCATTGGGTGAGTTGATACCGACCAGCATTAAAAAGCCTGATGAAGAAGCTTCTACTTGTAAACCTTGTTGACGAACAACTTGTGGTAACCGTGCTTCCACCGCCTTGATTTTGTTCTGTACATCCACTTGAGCCATTTCAACGTCAGTACCCGGTTTGAACGTTGCAGAAATTTCAGCTGTACCCGAGGTATCGGTTGTTGAACTATAGTAAAGCAGGTTCTTGACCCCCGATAATTCTCGCTCAATCAAAGTGACGACACTATCATTGATGGTTTGGGCAGTAGCCCCTGGGTAGGTCGCACTGATATTGACTTGCGGCGGAGCAACACTTGGAAAGCGTGCAATCGGCAATTTAGGAATACTCAGTACCCCAAATAAAATAATGAAAATCGCTATCACCCATGCAAACACAGGGCGGCGTATGAAAAATTGTGACATCATCATTGAGCTCCTTGTGTTGCAGCTGATTCGGCATGTACAGAGTTATTCGCTGTTGTATTGACAGGAACTTTCCATACGCTTAGCTCAAGTTTTTGGTTAGGTTGGATACGCTCAATACCCTCAACTACCACTTTATCCCCGGCTTTTAAACCTTTATTGGCAATGTAATATTGCTCATATTGTTGTCCCAGCTCGATTGGGCGAATATCTGCTGTACCTTTGGCATTGATCACATAGACTTGCGGTTCGCCGTTGATATTACGTTGAATGGCTTGAGCAGGAATCAGTAAAGCTTGTGGAACAGAAGCGCGGTTAATATCTACACGAACATACATGCCAGGGAGTAACTTTCTTTCAGGATTATTGACCTCGATACGAATAGTGACATCACCTGTTTCCGGATCTACATTAATGTCTTCAAACAGCATTCTTGCTGTAACGTTATAGGGTTGACCATGACTGTTGGAAATTCGGAAAGTCTTTTGATCATTTGCAGACAGTTCACCATTTTGCAATGCAGTTTGTAAGCGTTCATATTCACTGATCGACTGTTTAATATCGACATAGACTTTATCAATCTGCTGTACTGTAGCCATTTTATTGCTGTCACCTTGACCAACCAAGGCTCCTTCAGTGACAAAGGATTGTCCGATTCGACCTGAAATCGGTGCGCGAACAGTGGCATATTGTAAATTGAGATTTTGACGTGTGAGTAAGGCTTTCATTTGTGCTACATCTGCAAGTGCCTGTCGATATTCTGCTTGAGCGTTGCTAACTTCTTGCTTACTGATGGCATTGCTCGGTAGCAATTGTTGATAGCGTTCTAACTGAACTTTTAAACGTGCTACTTCCGCTTCTGCTTTATTGAGCGATGCACGATTGCTGTTTACATCCGCTTGGAATGTTTCCGAATTAATTTTATAGAGTGCTTGTCCTGCCTTTACTTCACTGCCTTGAGTGAATAACACTTTTTCAATAATACCGCCGACTTGGGGACGAATTTCAGCCGTACGGAATGCTTGTACACGTGCTGGGAGATTCTCACTGAAATTGACTGATTGAGGTTGGATGTTGAGTACACTGACTTTTGCAGGTGGTGTTTCTGGTTGAGCTGCCTCCTTGGAGCCACAGCCTTGCATCAGCAGCCCGATGGATAAAAATAATGGAAGTAATAGATGCTTTTGCATTCTGTCCAAGCCTTGGGAGTTTTTGATGTTCACATTATTTTTGATGTTTGTGTAACCTTGATCAGCAAAGTGTGGAAAAAGTGTGGAGAAAAACAGATAAATCAGCGTATCATGCAGATTGACAGAAATTATCTGATGATTCATTCATGTTTGAAGCCTCATTTTCTTTTGATTGCCGCGATAAACAGATCCTTGTTGTTGAGGATGAATATGATATTGGCGATATTATTGAGCGTTATTTAAAACGTGAAGGAATGCGGGTAATTCGAGCGATGAATGGGCGGCATGCAATTGAAATCCATTCAGCTCAACCGATTGATTTAATTCTTTTAGATATTAAATTGCCGGAAATGAATGGTTGGGAAGTACTGAGTAAAATTCGTCAAAAGGCGCAAACCCCTGTCATTATGCTGACAGCATTAGATCAAGATATTGATAAGGTGATGGCACTACGGATTGGCGCTGATGATTTTGTGGTCAAACCATTCAATCCCAATGAAGTGGTTGCTCGGGTGCAAGCAGTGTTGAGACGGACACAACAGAATATTTCGGTTCAAAATAGCCACCTCGTTTATAAAAATATAGAGATCAATGCTGAGATTCATAGCGCCTATGTCTATCAACAAGATCAACGCGTTTTACTCAATCTGACCTTAACTGAATATAAGATTCTCAGTTTGATGATTCACCATCCGCACAAAGTCTTTACCCGCAGTGAATTGATGAATCATTGTTTGCCTGACAGTGATGCATTGGAACGAACGGTAGATAGCCATGTCAGCAAGTTAAGGAAAAAACTTGAAGAACTTGGGTTGCAACAGATGTTGATCAATGTTCGTGGAGTAGGTTACCGACTAGATCAGCCCTCAGCATTTACCTATTTTGAATCTTGATTGGTTTAATTCAGGTCATTTGATTTTCTGGTGTCGATCTTTAAATGTTGAATATACACGCTTAAATTTGTGTTTCATGCTGTGCCAATATTCTTTACCGAATAAGGCAATGACAATCAATAAGAGAATTTCACCACCAATTGCCATGACTGTCATCACCCAAGCTTTATGAGGAATCTCCAAGAACGGAATGATAGGAAAGGCAATCCAATACGCCACGACAATCGCTAAAAGTATAAAACCGATTTTCTTGCGTAGATTTAGCTTTTGTTTAATCATCTCACTTAACTCTATAACATTTGGTCCTGTTATTGTTTGCAAGGTTTGCGGAGAAATGATCTTTAAACTGCGGAAAAAGTGTGTAAGATCAGAAAAAATGAACCTATGATATGGATCAACACGTGGTGAATAAAGCTGGAAAGCTTATGAAGAATAAGTCAGGAATCAGTAAGCAGCTGTTCATTGCACTCAGTATTGTGAATTTGAGCGTAACATTATTCTCGGTTTTGCTGGGTTATATTATTTATAACTATGCCATTGATGTCGGTTGGATTACTTTAAGTTCATTGCAAGGGGAATGGACCGACTTTCATTTTGTCGATTGGATCTGGTTGTCTACGGTTGTTTTTTGCGGGTCGGTGATTTCATTGATTATCGGGATGCATCTTGCGCAACGGTTTATTAAGCCGATTAATTATTTAGCAGAAGCCGCTGAGAAAATAAGCCAAGGTGACCTTTCAGCACGAGCAGATGACCGCCAGATACATTCTGCTGAAATTTCTGAATTGATGCATAACTTTAATCATATGGCACAAAAACTTGAGCTTTCAGTTAAAAATGCTCAGGTTTGGAATGCTGCAATTGCGCATGAACTTAGAACGCCAATGACGATTTTACAAGGTCGCTTACAAGGCATTATCGATGGTGTTTTTGAACCCAATGTGGTCTTATTTAAAAGCCTGTTAAATCAAGTTGAAGGTTTATCTCATTTAGTTGAAGACTTACGCACATTGAGTTTGGTCGAAAATCAGCAGTTAAGATTAAATTATGAATGGGTCAATACACAGGAAAGTATTGAACGTGTAATTAAACTGTTTGATGATCGTTTGGCTCAAGCCCAACTTATTCCTCAGCTGGATTTGACGACAACACCTGTATATTGCGATCGACGTCGTATTGAGCAAGTTTTAATGGCATTGATTGATAATGCAGTACGCTATGCACATGCAGGTCAATTGACTATTTCTTCAAAAGTGATTGATCATAACTGGATTTTACAGATTGGTGACCAAGGACCAGGCATTGCACAAGAGTATCAAGACCATTTGTTCGATCCATTTTTTAGATTAGAACAGTCGAGAAATAAAGAGTTTGGTGGAACTGGTTTAGGGCTGGCTGTGGTACACGCGATTGTGATTGCTCATCAGGGCACGATTAGATATCAAAATAAAGATTCGAATAGTGTTTTTACCATCCAAATTGAGCGCAATGAATAAGCGACGCTGAGCAAAAGTATTGCCAGAAATTGACTGATTTCTGGCAAGGATAAATTAACCTGAGTTCGATAAAAATCCTTGATGAAAGATGATACAGTCAAACCGCCTGATTATTCATACAAGTGACTTGGATGATTCATTTATTTTGTACTTTTTGAATCATTGATGTTCTTGCTATCGTGAGGCGACATGGATGTCGCCATGTTGAGCGGGGGTAAAGGATAAACCCCTCGCTCAACGAAAGATTTTTGTCACTTTTCATCTCTGAAAAGTGAGGCATCGCCTACGCAAAACAATTTAAACTTTAGAAGTAAAGCGTGGCAGTGCAAGCTTTAGATCATCAAACAATCTATTGATCGCCTTCATTTTATTGATCAGAGAAATGAAACTATATTGATGGTTGCGCTTACGGAGTTTCGCTCCTCATGCCAAAACAAGTATGGCGAGCCCTTGCGGAGCTCCGCTCCTCATCCTAAAATCGGATGAAAATCCAGCAAAAATCCAAATAGATTTATTATCTTTCAATGAGTTGAAGATTTAATTGCATCGAATTCACGTTAAATTAATTTAAAGGCATACGGTACTCAATCACCCCAGGTTTCTCTGCCACCCAGTCATACAGTTTTTGTGCTGTATGATTACTTTGTTGAGTGTGCCAATACAGGCGTGCGCATCGGGATTTTTGAGCTTGTTGTTTAACATATTCAATCAAATGTTTACCGATCTGTTGACCTCTGGATTTTGGTGAAACATAGAGATCTTCAAGATAACAATAATCCTGCTCAGCCCATGTCGAGCGGTGAATGACATAGTGAACGAAGCCAAATACAGTGTCTCCATGTTTTGCTACAGCACAATAAACAGGTTCGGCATCAGAAAAAAAACGTTGCCATGTGGTTTGAGTGACTGCACTTGATAAACTGACTTGATAAAATTCTTGATAGGCTAACCAATACCCTAACCACTGTGTGTAGTCCACTTGTGTGACAGGTACAATTTGAATTGATAAATTTTCCACAGGTATTCTCCAGTCGGTATAAGTTTGAAAGCAGAGAAATTAGTGTAATTTTATTGTGGTATCTTCATAAGATACAGTTTTGATCTTTTTGAGAGTACCAGTTGCTTTGAGACCTAAAAAAGGGAGTCTTAGTCTCCCTTGTTTTAGTCAGGTATGTCATAGAATTCCATAATGTCTAAATCACAACTATGGCAAATAGTAGGCACGATAAAAGTGTAATGGTAAAACAATGGTTTATCTTTTAAATTTTCCATTTAAGATCACATAGGACATTAATCCAATGACTAGTCCCCAAAAAGCTCCTCCAATGCCCAACAGATGAATATTTGCAGCAGTGGCTAAAAAGGTGATCAGTGCAGACTCCCGTGTGTCCTGATCATGCATTGCATTTGCCAAACTTCCTGCAATCGTTCCCAGTAAAGCAAGTCCAGCCAACGTTGCAATAAAAACACTCGGGAAAGCACTAAAGAGGCTTGCAAGCGTTAGCCCAAATATTCCAACCAAAATATAAAATATACCTGCAGCAATACCTGCAATCCAGCGTTTAGATGGATCAGTATGAGATGCTTTCCCTGTACAAATCGCAGCAGTGATTGCGGCAAGATTAAATGCATGAGAACCAAAAGGAGCCATTAAAAAAGAGCCCAAACCGGTGATCGTAAATATCGGTTTTAAACTGGTTTGATAACCATCATTTCTAAGTACCAAGATGCCCGGCATATATTGACCTGTGAGTGTGATTAAAAATAAAGGCAGTGCCACACTCAAAAGTGCATTGACTGAAAATGCAGGTATGGTAAAGACAGGCGCAGCCAATTGCAGTTCAAATGCTGAGAAGTCAATACGAGATTGTAAAATTAAAAATATCAAACCTAGCCCAAGTACACTGACAACAGCATAGCGAGCAGAAATTCGTTTAGTCAGCATGTAAACAAATAGCATACTGATCGCTAAGACGGGATCAATACTGATATTGGAAAATGCAGAAATGCCGAATTGTAATAAGATTCCAGCGAGCAGACCTGAACAAATGCTTGGAGGAATATAAGCAATCAGTTTTTCAAAATATCCTGTCATGCCTAAAATCACAAAAGCCAGTGCAGAAATCAGATAAGCTCCGATAGCTTCAGCATAAGGAATGCTGACTAATGCTGTAATCAAAAAGGCGGCTGCTGGTGTCGACCACGCCGTAATGATCGGTTCTCTGCTGATCCAACTTAATAGAATGCCAGAAATTCCCACGCCAATGGAAATAGACCAGACCCATGATGCAGTCAGTTCTGCACTTAATCCAGCTGCTTGAGCGGCTTGAAAGATCAGAATAAAAGTACCGCCATAATTGACAATCACCGAAATCAATCCTGCGACAACAGGATGGATCAGATCAGAAGAAAATACTCGAAATGGGCGCTGTTGAGCGTGCATAAGTCAACCCCACAAAATTTTAATCATGTGTCTAGAGCCCAATCACTTGAGTAAAAGATTGTCTTTTTTCTCAATGATTTGGGATGGTAAGATTGAGTGTAGTTTTGATTGTGGTATTTTTATAAGGTACACTTTTAGTATTTTTGACAGTACCAGTTTTGCTTATGCGTTCACGATCTTCTGCTATTTTTCCACATTTGATTCTGCCTGAAGGACAGATCAAAGATGGTTTATATCGTGTTTTGCGTGATGCTATCTTGGATGGGCGTTTGCGGGCAGGAAGCAAACTGCCTTCAAGCCGTGCTTTGGCAGAGATGATGTCTATTTCTAGAAACTCAGTTCTGGCTGCGATAGAACGTTTACTGGATGAAGGTTATTTGCAGACCAAACCGAGTTCTGGAACTTATGTTGTTGAAATCATACCTGATCATTTGATCAATTTACCCTTGGATACAAATTCGACTTCAGTCCAGCCTCCTCAGCAATTAAAGGTTAATCCGCACATCGCAAATTTGTTGCCCGCATGGCAAAAACAAAATGTTTCTGGACAGGAAGAGAAAATCTTTCATGTCGGTGTGGGCTGTACTGATTTATTTCCACACCGACTCTGGGGAAAGTTGCTGGGAAAAGCATGGCGTCAGTCTTACCGACAGTTGGGGCAGTTTCATGATTGTCGAGGCTATTTACCTTTACGCCAAGCCATTTGTGACTATGTCCGTTCGACTCGAGGACTAAACTGCCATGAACAGCAGATTATTGTGGTCAATGGCACACAGCAGGCGATTCATTTGGCGGCATATGCTTTATTGCAAGCGCAAGACCAAGTCTGTTTGGATGAGCCTGGTTATGATGCAGCATTGAATATTTTCCGCAGCTTTGGCATGACTGTGAATCCCATAGCGAGTGACGATGATGGAATGAAGATCAATGAAATCATTCAACATTATCCAGACAGTCAGCTTATTTATACGGCACCATCACATCAGTTTCCACTTGGGGGAACTTTAGGTTTGAGTCGCCGATTGACGTTGCTGGAATGGGCGGTGAGTCAGCAAAAATGGATCTTTGAGGATGATTATAACAGCGAGTTCAGATATGGCACGCATCCTATTCAGGCTTTACAAGGTTTAGATCAACATCAACGAGTGATTTATTCTGGAACATTTTCAAAAATGATGTTTCCAGAGTTCCGTTTAGGATTCATGGTCGTTCCAGAAGCATTGATTGAGACATTTAGTCTCGCCAAATACTACACCGATACACGAAGCGCTTATCTGGAACAAGTTGCTTTGGCATTGTTTATTCAAGAGGGGCATTATGCGAGGCATGTACGAAAAGTACGCAAAGCTTGTTATGAACGACAGCAGGTGCTTATTGCAGAAATCCAACAGAGACTTGCTAATGTCTTGACTGTACAGCCGACAGATTCCGGGATTCATTTGGTGTGTTGGCTCAATCAAGGATGGACAGAACAAGATTTCCTAAAAATATGCGCAGAAGTTGATTTAGCTGTACAGCCTTTATCTCGTTACTGCCAAAGTCCTCCTCAAAAAGCAGCAGTTTTATTTGGCTATGCCGCGCATAGCCCTGAGGAAATCCGCTTTAATATTCAACGCTTAGCACAGCATATTGAATCATATTGATGTTATACAGTTCAGGTCAAAGCAGTTTTAAAAAGCGATCACGGTGTTGGCTTTCCTGTGGCAATAATTCCAGTACTCGTTGTATGGCGTCAATTCGTTCTGGCATATGGCGAATAATTTTGAGTAATGGATCAATATCTTGCATTTGATAGATCAAATGACTTAAACGAGCATCGAAACAGTCTCGCCATGTGGTCAATAATGGACTTTCTGATTTTGCGAGGAAACTACCTTTGTACAATGAAAATATGCTGGCTAGGAAACCAGCATTGAGTGACTGTTCTGCTCGGATAAAGTCAGTTTGAATTTCACAAATCAGTTTGTAGGGACGTGATAAAATACAATTCGGAAGCAAGGTTCTGAGTTGTGACATTTCTGCCTTTAAGGTTTTTTCGCTGATGTCACGATCGCCATACAGTGCATAATGCAATTCATCTAAATTTATTCCATCTGGATGCAAAATGAGAATGCACAAAATTTCAATTTGTCTGTGAGTCAGTGTTAGAAGTTGTTGATTGAACTGTACTTTAGGTGTACCAAAAACTTTCAGATACAGCATATTTTTTTGTTCAAACTGGATTGCGCGTTGAACCAATTCGGCACATCGCTCGACAGCCAATACACCAAGCGAGGTATGTTTTTTATATTTGGTGGATAAATTAATAATGCCGTGAAATTGACCAGAAACAGGGTCAACGATTGGCGCTGCATAACAAACCCAATCCTGCACACTATTCATTTGATTTTCATGAGAATACACACAGCTGGAAATATGATTATTCAGCGCTAGACCGATTGCATTGGTACCCACAGCTTGAGTTGACCAATGACCCCCTTCAACAAAATGGACTTGTTCTGCGGACGAAAGCATAGAACGGCTACTCCATGTCCATAATAATGTTCCATGATGGTCAGTGATCCCAATCGCCATTTCTGAGTCATCTGCAATTTTCAATAAATCTGCATAGTTATGTTGGATTGAACGGCGAAATAATGATTGTTCCTGCTCCATGGGCAGGCTTAAAAGTGGCGCAGCATTCATTGGCGCGATATTGAATAAATGTGTGGTTTGTAATGTTGATGTTTGATTACGCGATTGATTCAATAGCTTCATATCATATTCCTTTATGATGCGCGGTTATCGCCATTAATATGTTGTATTCATTGTCATTGTATAGTTCGGTTTTGACATCACATTCAAGACGCATTAAATCCAGCAAAATGATGGCATTAAAATTCGGGTATTTTTGTCTTGATCTATATCCACTTTAAAATGTCAGAGCTCAATTTAAAATGAGTTTTCTGCGCATAAATGTTAAATAAAGTTACCCATCCAAAGCTATTCAACTTTGATCAAAAATGCTGAGTTTTAGCCACTTTTTAAGATATTTTCACGTTTAAATGGCTGAGGAACAGGCTCGCCTTTATATTGACGATCGGCAAAATAACTTGAGCGAACCATAGGCGCACTCCAGATATTCTTAAATCTCAATAATTGTCCATGTGTCTGATAGTGTTCAAACTCTTTCAACGATACAAAACGGTGAATGGGGGCATGGGACTTTGACGGCTGTAAATACTGACCAATCGTCACGTAATCAACCAAATGATCACTGAGATCATTGAGTAGAACAATGACTTCTGCTTCTACCTCGCCTAATCCCACCATCAAACCACATTTAGTCGCAATATCAGGACGCAAATGTTTAAACTTTTTAAGCAACTCAAGAGAATGTTGATAGTCAGAGCCTGGACGCATTGCCCGATATAAGCGTGGTACAGTTTCAATATTATGATTAAATACATCTGGTGGTGTTTCACTGAGAATTTCAAGTGCAAGATCTAGCCTGCCACGAAAGTCAGGAACTAAAATTTCAATCAATGTATCTGGGCTACTTTGGCGAATTTCTTGAATACAGTCGACAAAATGTTGCGCGCCACCATCTTTAAGATCATCTCGATCTACAGAGGTAATCACCACATATTTCAAATTTAAGTTTTTAACAGTTTCCGCCAAATGTTTAGGTTCATCAGGATCTAAAGTATTTGGGCGACCATGCGCAACATCACAAAAAGGACATCGGCGTGTACAGATGTCTCCCATAATCATAAATGTTGCTGTTCCACCTCCGAAGCATTGCGGTAGGTTGGGACAAGCGGCTTCTTCGCAGACAGTATGCAACTTTTGTTGGCGTAATAAGTCTTTAATGCGTTGTATTTCTTCTGGATGGCTGATTTTGGCACGAATCCATTCTGGTTTCTGAGGGATTTGTTCTGTAGTGATGATTTTAACTGGAATACGTGCCAGTTTATCAGCACCTCGTAATTTTTCACCTGTGGTGATTGAACGCTTTAAATCCATTTTAAATAGTCCATTAAATGAAATAATAAATATAAAGTGACATTTTTATTTAATATGTCAATTATATTTATAATATTTTAACTGTGAATAAATATATGCAAAATACTAATATTATAAAATAAAGGTTGGTTAAAGGTTTGGTTTTTTAAGTTTTTGAAAATTATAAAAAATTACAAATATTTTTTGATTTTTAAGTCATTGTTTTTAATGTTTTTAGTGTTGGTTTTAAACTAATATTTTTTTAGTCTAATATTAATTTCTATTAAAATAATTTTATATAAATATACAGGTTTTAAATACCGGTATTTAATTTTAAATATCTGGTTTTTTACTTCTAGACGTGAACATTAAGGATTAAGGATATGCAATTAACGGAAGAGCAATTGCTAGCAGCATACCGACGGATGCGAGATATTCGTGAGTTTGAGGATCGACTACACGATGAAAATAATACAGGCGATATTCCCGGCTTTATTCATCTTTACAGTGGTGAAGAAGCTGTAGCCGTTGGAATATGTGAAAACTTGATGGACAAAGATTTTATTACCTCAACACATCGGGGGCATGGGCATTGTATTGCCAAGGGCTGTGATATCCACGGGATGATGTTGGAAATTTTCGGTAAGGATGACGGACTTTGTCGAGGTAAGGGCGGTTCAATGCATATTGCCGATTTGGACAAAGGCATGCTTGGCGCCAATGGTATTGTGGGCGGAGGACCTCCTTTGGCAATTGGTGCAGCTTTGACTGCTAAAACTTTAAAAACAGGTGGAATCGGTTTGTCTTTTACAGGTGATGGAGGCTCTAACCAAGGTTTAACTTTTGAAGCCATGAATATGGCAGTGGTCTTAAAATTACCTGTTATTTTTGTTTTTGAAAACAATGGTTTTGGTGAAGGTACTGCACATGACTATGCTGTTGGTAGTAAGGATATTGCGGGCCGTGCAGCCGCTTTTGGTATGCCTGCTGAAAAAGTTGATGGGACAGATTTCTTTGCTGTTTATGAAGTCGCTCAAAAAGCCATTGAGCGTGCACGTCGTGGCGAAGGTCCGAGTGTGATCGAAACCATTACCAATCGTTTTTACGGGCACTTTGAAGGTGACCCTGGATTAATTCGTTCAAAAGAAGAACTTGATTATGTCAAAGAACATAAAGATCCACTGAAAATTTTTCGTGAAAAAGTCAAAGGAAAAATTGAGGACGCCAAACTGGATGCGATTGATGCAGAGTCAAAAGCCAATGTGGATGCAGCGGTAGCAAAAGCACGTGCAGCCAATTATCCAGAAGCTTCTCAACTTCTCACCGACGTTTACGTCTCTTACTAAAGGAATAGTAAAACAATGCCAAATAAAAGTTATCGAAACGCGATTAAAGAAGCGATTGAATCAGAAATGCGTCGTGATCCCACGGTGATTGTGGTGGGTGAAGACGTACGTGGTGGTCATGGTGGCAAAAACACAGATGACAATAAGCTCGAAGGTTTTGGTGGTGTGTTGGGTGTTACCAAAGGTTTATGGACTGAGTTTGGTTCAGAACGTGTGATTGATACGCCAATCACTGAGTCAGCCATTATTGGAATGGCAGCAGGTGCCGCAGCAACAGGTTTACGCCCTGTAGCAGATCTGATGTTTATGGATTTCTATGGCGTTTGTCATGACATGTTATATAACCAAGCCGCTAAATTCCGTTATATGTTTGGTGGAAAAGCCAAAGCACCCTTAGTGGTAAGAGGCATGATCGGAGCAGGTTTTTCTGCGGCTGCTCAACATTCACAATCACCTTACAACGTGTTTGCCGCTGTGCCGGGTTTAAAAGTGGTTGTACCGTCCAGTGCTTATGATGTGAAAGGCTTGCTGATTCAAGCCATTCGTGATGATGATCCAGTGGTTTTCTGTGAACATAAGTTGCTTTATGACATCAAGGGAGAAGTGCCAGACGAGTCATATAGCATTCCATTTGGTGTAGCCAACTACACACGTGAAGGGACGGATATTACCATTATTGCGTTGAGTTTAATGGTACATCGCGCCAATGAGGTTGCTGATAAATTAGCAAAAGAAGGCATTTCTGTTGAAGTCGTTGATCCACGTACGATTTCACCTTTGGATGAGGATGGGATTTTAGAGTCAGTCGCGTCTACAGGTCGTGTGGTGATTGTGGACGAGTCGGCTGCGCGCTGTGGTTTTGGGCATGATGTTGCCGCATTGATTGCGCAAAAAGGTTTTCATTATTTGAAAGCACCGATTGAGTTGGTGACACCACCACATTCTCCTGTACCTTTCTCACCCGTTTTGGAAAAAGAATGGTTACCAAGTGTAGAGCGTATCGAACAGGCTGTACGTAAAACGTTGGAGGCTTAGGATGAGCGAAATCAAAACTTTAGAAATCCCAAAATGGGGTTTGTCCATGGAAGAAGGGACAATTGCGCAATGGCTGATTCAAGAGGGGGCGCAATTTAGCAAAGGACAAGAAATTTGTGAAATTGAAACCACCAAAATCGTCAATGTGCTTGAAGCGCCCTTTGATAGTACTTTGCGTAAAATCATTGCCAAAGCAGGCGATACTTTGTTGGTGGGCGGATTAATTGCGATTTGTGCTGATTCACAAGTTTCAGATGCAGAAATTGATGCTTTTGCCCAATCTTTAACGGGCACATCGACAGTCAGTGAAAAGCAATCCCATACAAACGCACCAGAAAAAACATCAGAAGAGGTATCAGCCACTCAGGCTAAAACAACAGTCGCTACTGTGGCTCAACCGAATAATTTGCCTGAACAGAATAATGCTGTAAATACTCAGAAATCTATTGCTCAAGGCGGCTATTCAATTCCCGCCGTATTGCAAGGTTATCAACAGCGTGACGAGATTTTTGCGACACCACATGCTTTGAAATTGGCTGAAAAGCATCAGGTCAATTTGGCAAAAATTACTGGTACAGGACGACAAGGGCGTATCAGTGTCCATGATATTCAACAAGCCGTTCAAGCTGCTGGAGGTTCATGGCCAGATATTCGCCAGCAAGTCAGTGCTAAAGTAGCAAAATCTAAAGCAGATGACAGTCTAGTGTTAGCAACACCTGTTGCACGCCGTTTAGCCAAACAATGGGGCATAAATCTGCATGATTGTCGCGCATCAGGCACCAGAGGTCGAGTCTGTAAAGAAGATGTAGAAGCCGTTTATCAGCGTGAAAACCCTGTACAGACACAACAATGCGATCAGGACAATACAACGCAATCAGCAAAACCTACCACAATTGCCATGAACGGTATGCGTAAAGCCATTGCATCACGACTACAGGAAGCAAAACGTAATGCACCACATTTCCGTTTAACTATAGATCTCAATGTTGAAGCAATCCAAGCATTACGCCAGCAAATCAATAGCACTGTCCCCCAAGTGAAGTTGTCGATTAACGATATGCTGATTAAAGCTGCTGCCGCTGCTTTGATGAAAGTACCGCAAGTCAACGTGCAATATGATGAAAAGAATCAACAGATTTTACAGTTTGCACAAGCCGATATTTCTGTTGCAGTGGCGATTGAGAATGGATTGATCACACCGATTATTAAAGCGGCCGATAGTAAGTCTTTGGCACAAATTTCAAATGCTATGCGTGATTTGGCGACACGTGCCAAAACTGGAAAATTAGCGCCTGATGAATTTCAGGGGGGGAGTTTCAGTATTTCTAATTTAGGCATGCTCGGCATTCAGCAATTCGATGCCATTATCAATCCACCTCAGGGTGCAATATTGGCGTTAGGTGCAGCAGAAAAACGTGCGGTCATTGAACAAGACTCGATTGTGATTCGTCAAATGGTTACAGCAACAATGTCTTGTGATCACCGTGTGATTGATGGTGCATTGGGGGCGCAATTCTTGGCAGCATTTAAGCAGTTTGTTGAAAATCCTGCATTGATTTTAGTGTAGGAGATTAAATATGTCAGAGACACAATTTGATCTTATCGTGATTGGTGCAGGTCCAGGTGGTTATGTTGCTGCGATTCGTGCAGCACAGCTGGGCTTAAAAACCGCAATTGTTGAAAAACAACATTTGGGTGGGATTTGCCTCAATTGGGGGTGTATTCCTACGAAAGCACTGTTAAATGGAGCAGCATTGGCGCAACAGTTTAAACATTCGGAGCAATTTGGTTTTCGTTTGGGTGCTGTTGAATTTGATATTCAGCAATTGGTTCGACATAGCAGACAAGTTTCAGAGCAATTGGTGCAAGGTATTGGACAGTTGTTGAAGAAAAATCAAGTGACAGTTTTTAATGCGACTGCACGATTCACTGCCAAAGAACAGTTAGAGCTGACTGATACGCAGGGACAAAAACAGCAGATTTCAGCACCACATATTATTGTCGCAACAGGTGCTAAAGCCGCCAACTTAGCGCATATCCCTGTAGATGGTGAGCAGGTGTGGAGTTATCGAGAAGCCTTAGTTCCTACACAATTACCTCAATCCTTATTGGTGATTGGTTCTGGGGCAATTGGAAGTGAGTTTGCAAGCTTATATCAAGACTTGGGCTGTCGAGTGACTTTGGTGGATATAGCCAAACAGATTTTACCCAGCGAAGACCTTGAGGTTGCTCAATATGTACAAAAGCAATTTGAACAGCAAGGAATGAGGGTTTTAACAGAAGCTGCAGTACAAAAAATCGAACGGGATCATGACTTGGTACATTGCCATATTGAAACGGCACAGGGGGTGCAAGTTGTGACTGTGGAAAAGGTGCTTTCAGCAATAGGTGTTCAACCGAATACACAGCATTTAGGTTTAGAAGCACTGGGAATGGAATTTGAACATGGTTTTATCAAAGTCGATTCATGGTGCAAAACCAATGTTGCTGGTGTTTATGCAATCGGTGATGTTGCTGGTGCACCATGTTTGGCACATAAAGCCAGTCATGAAGCTATTTTATGTGTGGAAAAAATTGCAGGTCTTGAACATGTACATGCACTAGATCGTACTCAAATCCCTGGTTGTATCTTTACCCATCCGCAAGTGGCGAGTATCGGTTTGACTGAACAGAAAGCCAAAGCAGCAGGATTGAATATCCATGTCGGTAAGTTTCCATTGCAAGCCAATGGTAAGGCATTGGCGTTGGGTAAAACAGCAGGCTTTGTCAAAACCATTTTTAATCAAGAAACAGGTGAGTTGTTGGGCGCACACATGGTTGGGCACGAAGTCACTGAACATATCCAAGGCTTTGCTATCGCCAAATATTTAGAAGCTACAGATGAAAGTCTAGCGCAAGTAATTTTCCCACATCCTACTTTATCTGAGGCGATGCATGAGTCGGTCTTATCGGCAATGCAACGTGCAATCCATATCTAAGGAGTCACAATATGCCTAAAGGTTTAAACAACAAAGTTGCACTGATTACAGGTGCAGGACAAGGAATAGGACGAGGCATTGCCTTACGTTTGGCACAAGAAGGCGTACATATTGCGCTGGTAGATCTTCATCAAGAAAAGTTAAATGCTGTGCAACAAGAAATTGAAGCATTGGGTGTAAAGGCCACCACATTTATTGCCGATATTGCTGATCCAATACAGATCAGTGAAGCTATTGCACATACAGAATCATCTTTAAATGGTTTTGATATCATGATCAATAATGCTGGCATTGCGCAGGTTAAAGCTTTAGCTGAAGTCACACCCAGCGAGTTTAACCAAATCATGAATGTCAATGTGGGTGGTGTACTTTGGGGAATTCAAGCCGCAGCGAATAAATTTAAACAACGACAACAGCAGGGAAAAATTATCAATGCCTGCTCGATTGCAGGGCATGAAGGCTTTGCTTTATTGGGTGTCTATTCTGCAACGAAGTTTGCTGTCAGAGCATTGACACAAGCTGCTGCCAAGGAGTATGCCAGTGCAGGTATTACGGTCAACAGCTATTGTCCGGGAGTCGTGGGAACAGATATGTGGGTCGAAATTGACCAACGCTTTGCTGAAATCACAGGCGCACCTGTAGGTGAAACTTATAAAAAATATGTTGATGGCATTGCTTTAGGTCGAGCTGAAACCCCAGATGATGTGGCTGCTTTGGTTGCCTTTTTGGCAAGTGAGGATGCAAATTATATTACTGGTCAATCAATTTTGACTGACGGTGGCATGGTCTATCGTTAGAGTCTGAGGACATTTCAACAATGTATTGGGTGATCGGTTAGAACGACATAAACAAGGCATGAGATGCAGATAGTGGCGATCTCTTGGTTAAGTTTTCTATTATCTGTATAAGGAATAGTTCTATGAAAGCAGCACGTTTTTATGACAAAGGGGATATTCGTATTGAGGATATTCCAGAACCTCAAGTCCTTCCCGGAACTGTGGGGATACAAGTCGCATGGTGCGGCATTTGTGGTACAGATTTACATGAGTTTATGGAAGGTCCGATCTTTATCCCACCTTGTGGGCATCCGCATCCAATTTCTGGCGAATCTGCACCTGTGACCATGGGGCATGAGTTTTCTGGTGTGGTCTATGCGGTTGGTGAGGGAGTAGAGGATATTCAGGTGGGGCAGCATGTTGTGGTCGAACCTTATATTATTGCAGATGATGTACCCACGGGTCCGAATGATCATTATCACTTGTCAAAAAATATGAACTTTATTGGTTTAGGCGGACGAGGTGGTGGTTTATCAGAAAAGATCGCTGTACAACGACGCTGGGTTCATCCGATTTCTGACAAAATTCCATTGGATCAAGCTGCACTGATAGAACCTTTATCTGTAGGGCATCATGCCTTTGTGAGAAGTGGGGCAAAGGCTGGTGATATTGCTTTGGTCGGTGGTGCTGGTCCCATAGGATTATTGCTTTCTGCAATTTTAAAAGCCAAAGGTTTAACAGTCATCATTACTGAACTGAGCGCTAAACGTAAAGAAAAAGCTTTAGAAGCAGGTGTTGCAGACTATGTGCTTGATCCATCACAAGTGGATGTGGTGGCAGAAGTGATGAAACTGACTCAAGATAAAGGTGTAGATGTTGCATTTGAATGTAGTAGCGTCAATAAAGTCATGGATACTTTGGTTGCAGCCATGAAGCCTACTGGTGTGGTGGTGATCGTGTCAATTTGGAGTCATCCTGCCACTATTAATGTGCATAGTGTGGTGATGAAAGAATTGGATATTCGTGGCACGATTGCTTATGTCAACGATCATCAAGAAACCATACGTTTGGTAGAGCAAGGTAAAATTAATTTAGAGCCGTTTATCACCCAACGTATTGCTTTAGAAGATTTGGTGTCACAAGGATTTGAAACCTTGATTCATAACAATGAATCTGCGGTAAAAATTATTGTACATCCTTAAAGGGGTAAAAGTACTTGAATAGACAACGGAGTCTTTGATGTTAAGTGAAAGTTTTTAATAAAATTGATTAATGATGGTTAAACAAGGCTAACTTAAATGTTTTAATTTAGCCCTGCTTTTATGTCGGCATTTATATATTTAATTTGGGGCTGTACTAGATAAGGTTTAAATCTCAGTCCAAAGTCGCAAAATTTTCAGTTGTTGTTTTAAGCATAATGCTAGACAAGTCTGTATAGACAATTCATTGAGATTTTTAGTATAATGAATCAGATTTAGAAAAACTTAACAATAATTTATGTTAAATAATATTTACTTTGTTTTAGACAAATTGGGGCTCACTGCTCAAAAACGTGCGATACATATTCAGTTCAACAATAGTTCGCTCAATGAGCTGGTATTCCTACAACGTATTGACGGAACCCATGCGATTACCAAAGGAATTCATTTACAACTCATTTGCTTGTCTCTGCGTACTGATATTGCTTTAAAAAGCTTTATTGGATGTCGTGTAGCCGTTGATATTGTCAATGATCAATCTGAACTCAATCGCATTTCAGGCATTGTCACCAAAGCAGAGGTGGGCGCATCTGATGGTTCCCTTACAATTTATCGTTTAACTGTAGAAGATCCAACCGCTCTATGGAAACAGCGTAGAAATTCGCGTGTATTTATGAATATGTCTGCATTGCAGGCAGTTGAGGTTATATTTAATGAATGGCGAGAAAAATCTCAGCTCTTTGCTTCAAGTCTAACACTGGATAAGAGTGGTTTAACCAAAGACTACGATGTCAGACCATTCATTATGCAACAAAATGAACTGGATGCGGACTTTGTTCAAAGACTTTTAGCTGAGGAAGGGGTGAGTACTTTAATTGATGAAGCACAACTTAAAGTGTCTCGTTTTACCGAACAAATCCAACCCCAAAAGTTCCGTTTAATTGATGATAATACGCAATATAGCAGTTTAGAACGTCGAAGTATTCGCTTCCATCGAAGTAGTGCCGTTGAAAAAAGCGATTCGATTTTAAGTTTACTGGCGAAACGAACTCTGCAACCGACCTCTGTGCATATCCAACGTTGGCAAGCAGATACTCTAGAAATAGAAGAAGGTGCAGGCAATGTTTTAAGTAAACACCAACACAGTGACAACTATGACAACGCTAGTTTAGGTCTAGAACAAGTATGGCACTTTAGTCCTGCATGGGTGGCAGACCTCAATGATGAGGATGGTGCAACTCCATCGAGCAGCAGTCAGGTTGAACGTTTTAACCAAAACTTAAGCAACTACTACGACTCGCAAGCAAAACAGTTTGTTGCTGTATCAACTGTACGAGATGCGCATGTTGGCTATTACTTTGAGCTGAATGAAAATCCTCGTTTAGATCAAAAAGATTCTGCTGAACAGCAATTTTTGATCATATCCAAGCACTTTTATAACCAGAATAATTTACCGAAAGACTTGAGTCATCAAGTCGAAACTTTGTTAAAACAAAGCCATTGGCAACCAGCTAATATCAGCATAAATAATATTGGTAACAGTGACGAACGCCAAGCCAATCAATTGGTACTACAACGACGCAAGATAGCCATTGTTCCTGAATATAATCCCTTAACCCAAAGACCAACAGCCCATCCAATGCGTGCTAGAGTCGTTGGACCAAGTGAGGAAGAAATCTATGTCAATGAAAGAGGAATGGTTAAGGTAAATTTCTTGTTTACTCGTACCGAAGACCATCAACATGATGGCGGTGCAGGTTCTAACAATAATGACACCGACTCGGCTTGGGTGGATGTGCTAACACCATGGGCTGGCGAAGGCTATGGTGCTCGATTCCTACCGCGGGTTGGAGAGTTGGTCGCAATTGATTTCTTTGATGGGAACATTGATAGACCGTTTGTGGTCGGACGTATTCATGAAGGACATCGTCATCCAACTAAGTTTGATGGCAAAGGAAAGCTACCTGATACTAAACAACTTTCTGGGATTAAAAGTAAGGAATATCAATCTGATGGATTTAATCAGCTTCGTTTTGACGATACCACCAACCAAATAAGTAGTCAGTTACACAGCAGTCATGGTGCCAGTCAACTGAATCTTGGGAATTTAAGCCATCCAAAAGAAACCGCGACTAGTGAAGGACGAGGCGAAGGTTTTGAACTGAGAACTGACCAATGGGGTGCAGTAAGAGCGAAAAAAGGCTTGTTGCTATCTACTTACGCTCAGGATTCCGCATCAGGCAATCATCTGGATGCGGCTGAAACAAAATCGCAGTTAGAATCGAGCTTAAATAGTTCAAAAACTTTAAGTGAGGTCGCGAAAAATCAACAGACTGATCCTTTAGAAGTATTGGATAAGTTAAAGCAATTTATGAACCAAATAGAAAACGGTGAGAAAGATAAGGCTGATGCATTTAAACAAGCCTTGATGGTTTTAGCTGCACCGAATTCTATTGCTTTATCGAGCAATGAAGACATACACCTCTCAGCAGATGGACAAATTAGCCATAGTGCAGTTGATAGCATTAACCTCAGTACACAAAAGAACTTATTAGGTCATGCAAGTTCTAAAATCAGTCTTTTTGCAGCACAAGAAGGTGCAAGGCTTTATGCAGGCAAAGGCAAAGTTGAAATTCAAGCTCAGGGTGATGGTGCTGATTTGATTGCCCGCAAAGGTATTCAAATTATTTCTACAGAAGATACGATTTATATTATTAGCTCTAAAGAAATTAGGTTAGTTGCAGATACATCTGAAGTAAAGATCAATGGTTCAGGTGTATTTGCGACTACCCCAGGTTTATTTGAAGTCAAATCTGGGCAACAAAAATTGACCAGTGGCGCAAAGGTTGAAACGCCACCATTGAAGTTAAATTCTTCCCCATGTTATCTCACTTTTGAGATTGTTGATGAGAACGGAAATCCAGGAAAGAATATTGATTATGTGGTATTTAGAGAGGATGGTTCACAGCAAAAAGGCAAAACAGATGCAGCTGGTTGTACTCAAAGATTTGAGACGAAAGGACCTGAACACATTGCAATACATATTTCAGATGAAAATGCTTCAAAATATAAAATCGTTGAAAATAATAATCAGTAGGTTTTAAAATGAATAAATTTAATGTATTGGAATTGATTTTTCTTTTCTATTCCCAAAGAAATGAACACTTATCAAATGTTAAATATACGATAGTATTTACTAAAAAAAATGGAACCAAGGAAACTTACAAGAATTCCACGGATCAAAATGGAAAAACTAAACCTATACGCATAGATACAAACGGAAAGTTGCAAGTTTTTGTTGAAGGGTATTCATCCATTTTTAGTAAAAAAACATTAATATCGCCTATTTTGGCCGAAGGTAGTAATAATTTTGAAATTAATGAAGCTAAATTGGAGGAAAACCTAAAATTTCCAACAGCTGAGCAATACAAAGCCATGCAACTAAATGCACAACAGAAGTTAGAGCATTTAAAAAAAACTGCACAAAAGAATACAAATAAAGGTTCTAAAATATTTGGAAACCTTGGTCAAAATGCTCAACCATTTCCTATTTTTGGAAATAAAAAAACACCAAGTAATGGCGTGGGTAATATTTTGAATAGTAGCCTATTCAATATGTCTTATGAAGAATATAAAAAACAGCATACAGTTAGCTTTAAACAACAGAAATATCTTAAATTTAAAAACTATTGTATTTATCAATTTTTATTTTCGAATGGTAAATCTATTCCTAATTTTAATTATCAAATATTTGCAAAAACACAAGAAAAACCTGTTGTAAATATGAGACCTAGTCCAACTGACTTCAAAGGATTTACACAGGTTGCTTATACATATGAAGATAATTATGTCCAATATTCAATGGCAGGAAAACCTATAAAATCAGCATTACATAAACCTATAACATGTGTTGATGATCAAATCGTTTTTCAAATTATTATTCCTACGAGTGGCGGTATAACCAATCCTAATGTAAACAATAAAATTGGTATGGGACCATTAAAAAAACCACCAATTGTTATAAATCCATATACCAATGAAGTCGTAGTATTACCACCTTCACTTTATGAAGACTTCTATAATAAAACAAAAATATTAAGCGATGCTGTTGAAAAGGTTCATCAAACCAATGCAAGTTTAAGAAGGGCTATTCAAGCTAAAAATATTGATGACATTCGTGAAATGGAAAAGCGACTGAATATCAATCAGCAAGAAGCTTTAAGCAAAATTAATGGTGAATTTCAACAAAGAACAGATTTACAAGAAGTCTGGATCGCTTCAAAAGAGATAGATAAAGGGCAATCCAAAACTAATTTATTAAGACGATATTTAAAACCTGCTGCCTATGAAAAATTAAAAAACTCTCGGCTTAATGAAGATATACGTGTAGAAATTACTAATGCAGAAAACGCAAATAGGGTAGCAGACCCATATAAAATAAAGAAAAGTTTTGACGAAATATCAAAAAAAATCCTGAATGCCAAAGGTGAAGTTGGAAGTGAAGAAAAAGCCGTTTATAACTTGATTGGTGGATTAGGAGGTGAAATCTCTGAACAGTACACAACCAGTCGTGGGATTGATGTCAGCCAAGAAGCTCAGTGGATGAGGATGGTGGCAGGTGCCCATGGTGAAGGTGAAATTAGTGCTTCATCGGCTGGTGTACAAATGAAGCTTAATGCAAATGCTTCAGCTAAATGGACTTTGTTTGAGGGTAAAAAGGAATGGCGTTACTTCTTCCCAAGCGAAAATGGCTGGTATTTGGAACATGGAAATTATCATTTAGGGGAAATTAGATTTCTTATCGGGTGTGAAATTTCAGGTTTTTCAGGTGCAAATTTAGGTATTTCAGGTAATTTATCGGTTGATATCACTCATCAAGGAACTAAACAGCTGATCACTGCTGTAAAAAGAGATCCTCAGCGTTCTATGGCGAATATGATTGATAAAGCCAAAGGTGCAAAATTTAATGCTGCAGAAGGCAATCTTGAGTTGATGGAGGAGTTGGGTGAAAAAGGATCAAATCAAGCACAAGCGCAAATTAAAGCATTTGCTGGGGTTGAATTACAAGGCGTTTTAAAAGGGGGGATAGAGTGGTTTGATCCAGGTACATCTGAAGATTCTAAAGCAAAATTTGTCACAATTGCATCGGCATCGGCAGGTGGAGGCGTGAGTGCAGGTGTCGGAGCAGAAGGACAATTTCAGATTGGTTACTCTGCTGCATCAAATACTTTCCGCGTTTTAGTTGCTGCTCATCTATGTTGGGGGATCGGTGCTAAGGGAACCGCAGCTTTTGATGTTGGTGCAGATCAATTAATAAATTTTGCAGGTTTTATCAAATCTCAGGTTGCTTATGCTGGGTTTAAAACATTGGCTTATGTAAATGAACAGGCATTTTTAAGATTGTCACAAATATTAGCTGTGTGTATTGGTCAGGATCAGCCATTAACTACACATGTTTTAATCTTATCAAGAGTGTATCGGATCTGGATAAATAATTTAGACAAAGACCAAGGTAGATTACTGACAGCACGACGTGTAAATTCCAATTTGGGTCGAAAAGAGCTCTTAGATGCAACTCCTGAAACGAAAGGGATTTTACTTTATGCGGTGTCACATTGGACCCATCAAACGGCACCCATCCTTGACATCAGTATAAGCTTATCCTGGAGTGAGGTTGATATAAAGTTTTTCCCTGAACGAAAAACTGCGATTACCAATATTTTAGCCACTTGTACCTCGGAAGCGGAATGGAAAAATACCATTCAACATATACATCCAGAAGGAACTAAACTTACTGATCAACAAGTAGGAAAGGTTGAAGGTGACTTAATTCGTTTTTTAAACTATGACATATTAGAAACAAAAAGCACCAGTGAAAAACGCTTAAAAACACTGCTAAATTGCCTGAATACCGACCAAGACTATGGGGGTGATGATCTGAACCATTGGTTAAAGTTATATCTGGAGTATCGTAAAGGGGCACGGACAGTGAAAAATCATATGAATTATATGATTGTACGTAATCAACATGACCCGCGTTTTCGTGAACTACAGTTACAACAAAACTTACCAGGTGCATTGGGAGCTCAAGATGGAGTATTGATGGCGAGTAACCTTGAAATCTTAGCGCCATTTGAACCACAAAATCCTGTTACAAATGATCATGAGTATAAGGTATAGTCCTTATACTCAGTTTAAGTTTTTAGAAATTGACAGCGCAACGAACAGAGTTCTCTATATTGTAATCAATAGAATATTTCGAATTCGCAAAACCCTTCACTAATTCAGGATCTGCTACGGGATCAATAGCATGCCTGCTAATTGTAAAACCTCCCGACATCTTTATATTTTGCCCATCATCGGGCGCAGTACTGCGTACCACTTTTTTTATACCTGTAGAGGGTCCTTGAGGGTTATGTTCAGGTGATTTACGATAATAGTCTGGATCATACCAATCTAGCATCCATTCATAATTATCAGTCACCATGTCATAAAAACCCATAGGTGTAGGGGGGAATTGTTTGAGCTCTGGAACCACGACAATGGTTTTATATTTGCTTTTTGTTTTTTGTCTTTGTTCAAAACTCCAAATATTTTTACCATTTTCTATCTTTCCATTATTGGTGGGGTACATGACCATTTGACCCCGATTGCGGGCAGCATATTCCCACTGTGCTTCAGTAGGCAGATCCATCTTTAAATTGAGTTGTTTACCCAACCATTGGCAATAATCTCGCCCTTGTTGCCAACTAATTCCAGCAGCAGCAGTAGGTACTCTTTCTTCTATAGATCTTTCATCAGTGTGCCCAACTAATTGCTTGTTGTTCGCTGCGGTATAGATATCAAAATCAGCATAAGTGGCTTTGCTTGCACTCAGTTTGTAGTCACTTAGAGTCACTTTATGAAGTGGGACAGCATCTCCATCGCCATCATATGGCAGTCCATCTTTACTATGTTGTGGACCAAAATCACCCATCATAAACGATCCACCTTTGACAAAGATCAACTCTTTTTGGGTCTTGTCTAATAAGCTTTGTACTTTTTTTTGTAATTCTGGATCTAATTGAGCAATGGTTGTGATTTCTTTAGTTTGACTATGAGAAGCATTTTGTTTGGCGTCATTACTTTTTGCACAAGCGCTTAAAGCAAAAGTAGAAATTAGAATCAGCGTTAAATTTTGTTTCATCATCTTCTTGGACGTTATGTGTGTATGAATTGGCTAGAATCATAAGCCAATTTAAGCATTTAACAAAGTTAGTTTATGTTGTATATGTTTTAAAATAGACATTACTAAAATGAAAATTTGAATATTCTTGCGTATTCTATATTCAGTTAAATTTTTACAGATTTGCCGCACATCGGACAGAGTTGTTTTTATTTAAATCAATTGAGTCTTTATATTTTGAATGCTTGTAATACTCTAAATCTTTTGGATCTGCTATGGGGTACATTGAATGTCGGCTAATCGTTAAGCCACCCGACATTTTTATATTTTGTCCATCGTCTGGATAGGTACTACGTACCACTTTTTTTGTACCTGTAGAGGGTCCTTGAGGGTTATGTTCAGGTGATTTACGATAATAGTCTGGATCATACCAATCCAGCATCCATTCATAATTATCAGTCACCATGTCATAAAACCCCATGGGTGTAGGAGGAAACTGTTTCAGGAGTGGTACAACTTCTACAGTTTTATATTTCGAAGTCGTTTGATTGCGCTGTTCAAAACTCCAAATATTTTTACCATTTTCCAACTTTCCATTATTGGTGGGATACATGATCATTTGTCCACGATTGCGGGCAGCATATTCCCACTGTGCTTCAGTAGGTAAATCCATTTTTAAATTAAGTTGTTTACCTAACCATTGGCAGTAATCACGTCCTTGTTGCCAATTAATACCTGCCGCTACTTCAGGTATTCGATTTTTTTTAGAATACTCTGCAAAGACCCCTATAGGTTTTTGTTTTGTAGCAGCGGTATAAATATCAAAATCAGCATAAGTGACTTTGCTTGCACTCAGTTTGTAGTCACTTAGGGTCACTTTATGAAGCGGGACAGCATCTCCATCGCCATCATATGGCAGTCCATCTTTACTGTGTTGTGGACCAAAATCACCCATCATAAACGATCCACCTTTGACAAAGATCAACTCTTTTTGGGTCTTGTCTAATAAACTTTGTACTTTCTTTTGTAGTTCAGGATCTAATTGAGCAATGGTTGTGATTTCTTTAGTTTGGCTATGAGAAGCATTTTGTTTGGTGTCATTACTTTTTGCACAAGCACTTAAAGCAAAAGTAGAAATGAGAATCAGCGTTAAATTTTGTTTTATCATCTTCTTGGATGTTATGCATGCACAAATTGATTAGAATCATAAGCCAATTTAAGCATTTAACAAAGTTAGTTTATGCTCAATGTTTAGTGTCTTGAAAATGTATATTTTAAGAAGACAAATGACGGTCTTAAATTAGAAAGCTTAAAAGTGCGAAATTTCATGTTTACTTTCTTACTTATATACAAATAAATAAAATTGTGCAGGATAGATTTCTTGCGTTAGTCAAAATTTGAGCAGACACGACGTTTGATATATAAGGTATTAGATAAAGTCCAAATGATTAAAAAAACCTATTTTCGCAAGAGGTTTAATAATAACATGATCCTTTTCTGAAAAATTTGAGTGATATATAACGTCATCATAATCGAGCCATTATTTAAGATTTATCAATCTAAAAAGAAGAGGAGCATATTGATGTGATTAGCGGGATAGAAGAGCCCTGAATATGAATTTTTATTCATAATAAATTTTACTTATAACTTGAATATTCATTTAAAAAAATAAGGTATTTTGCATGATTTAAATATAATTAGCATAAATTAAACACACTTTGTAAATGCTGACGACATAGTTTCAGCATTGTTTGTCTTGTTGAATTTGTTCATTTTCTTAGCAGGATAAACAAGGAAGTAGAATAATGAAGAAGGCACTCTTAATTTTGGGATCAATGGGTATGTTAACGAATATGCCTGTTTTAGCAGCTGATTTAAGTATAGGCGATCCTAAAACAGAATCAGGGGAACTGAAACTCACAGGCGCAATTCGAACACGCTATATGTACAAAGATTATGTTGTCGAGGCAAATGAGGGCTCTAAAAATCAGGATTGGCAACTTGCAGATATTAAAGCTGTTTTGACTTATGAAAACCCCAATTGGATCGCTTCGATGGATGTTCGCTGTTATCAATACAGTCGTTTATGTGATGCTTGGTTTTTAAAAGATGCATGGGCAGGCTATAAGTTTTCAGATCAGCAGCGTTTGTCTGTCGGGTTTCAATCTGTAGATTTTGGTTTTGGTCGATTATGGGGCAATAGTTATTATGAAACATTGCTGAACACTGTGGGTTTTGAAGACATACAAAATCTAGGGCTAAAATATCAATTTAAAAATGATCAATACAATTTTAATTTAGGTTTCTATCCTACTGATGGTGGAAATTATACAGGCACATCCAAAGATGCAAGTCGATACAGTGGCAATTTTGTTCAAGCAGATGATTTAAGTCAGGGTACAGATATTGAAGAAAAAAATATGTGGATCACACGTTTGTCTAGAAAGTTTGATTTGGACAAATCACAAAACTTTTCGACTGAAATCGGTGGTTCATATTGGTATTCAGAATTGGAAAACAACCGAACTCAGCAAGATGGACATCGTCGTACATGGGCTATATTTAACACTTTGAACTACCAAGCATGGCAATGGCTATTTTTGGCAGGTGAGCAAAATATTAACAATGCGGACAATTTGCTACCAAATAGTTCGACTATGGGAGCCTTCGATTATCCATACCAAGTGGCAAATAAAGGCAAGTTTATGTCTAATGAAATTAATTATACATTGGCACAGCCTTTTCATCAGTTGGAGAATATAAAACCTTATTTGGCTTATAGTCGCTACTTTAAAGATCAAACAGCTTACCAAGATTCAGATCGACTCACCGCTGGGGTCTATTTTAACTACAAAGCAATTGGCATTCAGGGCGAATATATTTGGAGTCGCAATGATCCGATGACTGGAGGCGGTGCAAACGGTCTTGCACAAGGGGAAAGTAATCAGTGGAATAAATTGTTTTATTTATCACTAGGCTATTATTTCTAAACAAAGCATGACCATTGAGCCAGCTTTATCCAAATAAGCTGGCTTTTTAATTGAGCTAAGGTTTAAAAAGAGTGATGTTTAATGGGTGCTTATTTGGGAATGAGCTGTTGGTGATCAAGCGTTAGCTGACTCTCAAAATTAGTGCGCCGATTAAAATAATACAGGATGAGAGAATTCGAGTGACCGTAGCACGTTCTTTTAAAATGAAAATTGCAATTAAAGTCGCAAATAAAATTGAAGTTTCACGCAATGCGGCAACGATGGCAACAGGTGCGAGTGTCATTGCCCACAAGGCGAGACCATAAGAGAAAAATGAGCCGATTCCACCGATTAAACCAAGATGCCAATTTAAACGGAAATAATTCCCCATCTGTCGATACTGCATTTTTAAGGCAAAAATAAAGAAAATCAGTCCAGAAAGTACAAAGCTCCATAAAATATAGGAAATAGCTGATCCAGAAAGGCGAATCCCATGTCCATCCACCAAGGTATAACTCGCAATCAAGATTGCATTTAGCAAGGCTAAACCAATCCCTTTTCGTCCCTTTTTAGGTGCGGCGAAGATCATGGATAAAATGCCGATGGAAATCGTGATGATACCAAGCCATGCATAGAATTCGAGCTTTTCATCCAGCAACAATGTCCCTAAAACAGCAACGATAAGCGGTGCAGTACCTCGCATTAACGGATAGGTCAGTCCCATGTCTGCGATATGATAGATTTTTGCGACCATACCAAAATAGACAATTTGTATCACTGTAGATGCTAAAATATAAGCCCAGCTTGCACTGTTGGGCATCGGGAAAAAGGGCAGCAATAGCATGGCTAAAACTGCTGCTGATGCTGTAACCAGTACGGTGGTTAAGAACTTATTTGAGCCCGCTTTGACAATCGCATTCCATGTTGCATGAAATGCTGCTGCCAGTAAAATTAGACCAAATATCGTTGTGCTCATAGTTTTAGTGTCAGTAGATCATCAGTTTTATCAAGCTGATGATTGATGATATTTAAAAAAACAAAAATCTAAGCATACCTATAAAAATACCTTCTCAGCGCTGTGTTGAACAGACTCTACAGGTTGAATCAACTGTCCTCGTGATAGGTTTTGGATATGTTGCAAACGATTCAATAATTCATTTTGAATAAACAAAATACAGGTTTGTAATTTGGATGAACTTTTCAAACGTGATGGATAGACTGCCCATACATCTGCATCTTGCCAATATTCAGGAAGAATATGTTGTAATTGACCACTAATCAATTCATCCGCAACATCCCAAATTGAACGTAAAATAATCCCGTGACCTTCTACAGCAAGCTGATGAATAATTTCACCATTGTTTGAAATAAAGCGTGGTGTAACATGTACAGACATATCTTCTGAGGCGTGACGTAATTTCCATAATACAGAGGATTGATCACGCTCACTAATGGTTAAGCAGTCATGATGTCGTAAATCTTCTAAATTTTCAGGCGCACCATTTTTAAGGATATAACTGGGTGCGGCACAAAAAATCCGAAAATTAGGCACCAGTTTTTTTGCAATCATATTGGGTGCAATTTCGTTACCAATACGAATATCCAAATCAATGCTGTGTTGAATCAGATCTTTAGTATTATCAATGGTATCAAACTGTATCTCCAATTTTGGATACATGGTCATCAATTTTGACAAGATGGGCGCCACATGTTTTCGACCAAACCCAAAGCTGCTGACAATATCCAGATGTCCTGTTGGCGTACTTAATGGGTTATTGACCAGTTCACTAATTTCGTCAAATTCCTCCAAAATATGCGCAACACGATCGAGTATAAGTTTGCCATCTTCCGTCAAACTGACATGGCGTGTACTTCGATGAAACAATTTACAATTTAAATTGGTCTCTAAAATGTTGATCCGCTTACTAATAAAAGCAGGCGAAACGCCAAGCTCATCCGCAGAATCGACAAAACTCTTGCGTTTTGCGACTGTGCAAAAAACCTTTAAATCCGATAGGTTAGGTAGATTATTCACGATCCGTGTCCATTGGGGTGATAGTTTTCTTATTGATCATTTTTGCTGAAAACAGCATGTTTACATCTAAGGATATTAACCAAAGGTGTAAGGGAGCGTTATGGCAAAAAAGTATAAAGTTGCCACGATTGCAGGTGATGGGATTGGTTTAGAAGTTCTACCAGAAGGAATCAAGGTTGTAAAGGCAGCGGCTGATAAATATGGTATTGAACTTCAAATGGATACCTTTGATTGGGCAAGCTGCGATTATTACCTTGAACACGGCAAAATGATGCCGGATAACTGGTTTGAGATTTTACAGCAATATGATGCAATCTTCTTTGGTGCTGTGGGCTGGCCTGAAAAAGTACCCGATCATATTTCACTTTGGGGCTCATTGCTGCAGTTCCGCCGTCGTTTTGATCAATATGTGAATTTACGCCCAGTTCGATTAATGCCAGGGGTGAAATGCCCACTTGCAGGTAAACAGCCAGGTGATATTGATTTTTATGTGGTGCGTGAAAACAGCGAAGGCGAATATTCCGCAATAGGTGGTAAAGCTTTTGAAGGCACTGATCGAGAGTTCGTATTACAGGAAGCGGTATTTACTCGTCATGGGGTAGATCGCATTTTGAAATATGCATTTGAATTTGCCAGTCAACGTGATGCTCAAAAGATCACAGCTGCAACCAAGTCCAATGGAATTGCTGTCAGCATGCCATATTGGGACGAACGTGTGGATGAAATGGCAAAACAATATCCGCAAATCAAAGCAGATAAACAACATGTTGATATTTTAGCTGCCCGATTTGTACTACAGCCTGAACGTTTTGATGTAGTGGTTGCGTCGAATTTGTTTGGAGATATTTTGTCTGATTTGGGACCTGCATGTACAGGAACGATTGGTTTAGCAGCATCTGCAAACCTCAATCCTGAACGTAAATTTCCATCACTGTTTGAGCCTGTACATGGTTCTGCTCCAGATATTTTTGGTCAGCAAATTGCCAACCCGATCGCTGCAATCTGGTCAGGTGCCATGATGTTGGATTTCTTGGCAGATGGTGATGAACAGGTGATTCAGGCAGGGCAAGACATTATGCAGGCGATTGAACATATCTTGGTTCATGGACCTAAAACGCCGGATGTTGGCGGAACTGCAAAAACTTACCAAGTTGGAGATGCCATTGCATCATTTGTAACTCACGAGAAAATGGATTTATTCGCTATGGAATAACCACCATATGGAATGATCAAAATCCAAGATGGATTGAATAGATATGGATAATCAAAATACAAAACTCTATACAGATAAGACCTTAGCCATAACCAGTCTTGCCGTTGTGTTTATTTCGGTGGCTGGTTTAGCGATCTACTCATCTGAATCAATAGAATTGGCTTCTAAATGGATGCATTGGACGACTTCGGTGTTTACCACGCCCGTGCTTTTATTTGCCTTTTTATCAATTATTTTTACCTTTGGTTTGGCATTTAGTAAATACGGCAAAATCAAGTTGGGAGAGGGAAAACCTGAATACAGCACCATGTCGTGGATTTTTATGTTCATTTTATCGGGCATTGGTTCTTCGACATTGTATTGGGGCTTTTTGGACTGGGCATATTATTACCAAACCCCGGGCTTAAATTTAGCACCTGAATCTGCCGAAGCACTCAAATACAGTGTGGCATATTCATTCTTTCACTCTGGTTTAAGCGCATGGTCGATCTATGCACTTGCGTCTATTTCACTGTGCTATAGCTATCATGTGAGAAAGAATAAAGGCTTGAGCTTGGCTTCGATGATAGAGGCGGTCACAGGGTTTAAGTCAACAGGACCCGTTGGACGTTTGGTTGATTTAATGTTCTTGCTGTGTATGTTTGGTGCCTTAACCATTTCATTGGTACTGACCGCAGTGACCTTTACCAATATTTTGTCGCAGCTAACCGGTATTCCAAATACCTTTATGACCAAGGTCGTCATCATTTTTGCGGTATCGATTTTATTTGCCTTGAGTTCTTATGTCGGTATGGACAAAGGGATGCAGCGTCTCAGCCATATGGTTTGTCTGGGTGTGGTACTGTTCGCAATCTATGTCCTGTGCTTTGGACCGACCCAATTCATTATGAATAATTCATTGATGAGTTTTGGTCTTATGGCAACCAACTTTGTTGATATGAGTTTATTTACAGACCCGATGGGCGATGGAAAGTTCACCCGTGAATGGACCGTTTTCTATTGGTTGTGGTGGATTTCTTATGCACCGGGTGTCGCACTTTTTGTTACCCGAGTTTCAAAAGGACGCACCATTAAAGAAGTGATTCTTGCCATGGTGATTGGTGGTAGCGTTGGTTTATGGTTCATCTTCGGTGTATTTGAAAACTACAGTGTATATAACTTTATTCATGGCATGGTGAATGTTCCCCAAGTCTTGAGTCAGCAAGGCGGTGAAGTTGCGATCAGTCAACTGTTGGGGCTTTTACCAGCAGGCAAGCTGATGATGTGGATTTTTCTCGGCATTATGGTGATTTTCCTTGCAGCGCATATGGATGCGGTTGGTTATGCCGTCTCAGCAACCTGTACACGTGGCTTAAGTGAAGGACAAGATCCATCACCAAATGCTCGATTATTCTGGTGCTTGATGCTGACCTTGGTACCGATTGCGATGATTTTTTCTAAAGCACCTTTAGACACTATGAAAACGGCAACGATTGTGACCGCCTTGCCTTTTATCGTGATTATTCTGATACAGACGTATGGCTTAGTGAAATGGTTGATTGAAGATTATTCAAAGATTCCATCACATCTGATTGAGCAAAGTAGCTTTAATGAATTGCAATCATTGGATCATGCAGAAGCCAATAAGCATATGCATATTGATGTTGCCATTGAACCGATTGCAGATAAGGCAAGTCAAAAGGAATTGTCATGACAGCACAATCGAACATGAACTATGAATTAAGTGAAGAAATGCAAAGCTTAGTGTATTGGAGCAGTATTTATTCACCTGCGGATCAGGATATTGATTCAATACGTGCTGCCTATGATGCAATGTGTTTACATTACAGTTTGCCAAGAGATGACACAGTCAATATTGAAGATAGAGTCGTACCGCATATCACGCATCCAGTGAATGTTCGATTGTATTCACCATTAGGTGAAGCACCAGAAAAAGGGTGGTCATGCGTTGTTTATATTCATGGCGGTGGTTGGATGGTGGGAAATTTAGATTCACATGAATTTATCACCCGTTATCTGTGTCGTGATCTCAATGTTGTGGTACTGAGTATCGACTACCGATTAGCGCCTGAACATCACTTTCCAGCAGCTTATGAAGATTGTGAAACGGTTTACCTCTGGCTTAAACAACATGCGATTGAATGGAGTATTAATCCAGATCAAATCGTATTAGCAGGAGATAGTGCCGGTGGTAATTTAGCAGCATCACTGGCAGTTCAGTTACAACATACGGCAAATCAAGCATGTGGTCTTGTACTAATTTATCCAAGTCTAACCACCCAGTTTGATAGCGAATCTTGCCAGTTGCATGGACAAGCACCGTTACTGAGCGTAGCAGACATGCGTTATTACTTAAAAGGTTATGCACCCAATGAAAATGATTGGCAAGACTTACGTTTATCGCCGTTGTTCGCACAGGATTTTTCTGGTATGCCAGCGAGTTTTATTGCGGTAGCAGAGTATGACCCTTTAAGTGATGACGGACGTATTTTTGCTGACAGCTTAAAACAAGCCAATATCGAAACGGAATTTTATCTTGGAAAGGGATTGCTACATGGCAGTCTACGCTTAGTTCGTGATTGCCCAGTCGTACAGGATTTATATCAGCAGATGCTGAGTTCAATAAAGCAAATGCTCAATTGATTTGGGCATCAGCCAATTTTTAATGAAACGGTCGTTAGGACAAAAGAGTTTAATGGAGTAAAACCATGAATGCAGTTGAAAAATTACCCGAAGATTTCTGCTCAAACCCAGATGTAGCATGGACCTTCCCAAAAGTGTTCTATACATCTTCTCAAGTTTTTGAACGTGAGAAAGAAGAAATTTTTGCAAAAAGCTGGATTTGTGTGGCACATGGCAGTGAAGTTGCACAAGCCAATGATTATATTACCCGCAAGGTGATTGGTGAAAACATCATTGTGATCCGTGGTAAAGATAATATTTTACGCGCTTTCTATAATGTATGCCCACATCGTGGTCATGAGTTGCTCAGTGGCAGTGGTAAAGCAAAAAACGTGATTACCTGTCCATACCATGCATGGACATTTAAGTTAGATGGTAGCTTGGCTTTGGCACGTAACTGTGACCATGTTGAGTCATTTGATAAACAAAACTCAAGTATGGTGCCGTTAAAGGTGGAAGAGTATGCAGGTTTTATTTTTATCAATATGGATGAAAATGCAACTTGTGTAGAAGATCAGTTACCTGAATTTGCCCAAAAGCTCAATGAAAGCTGTGCAGTCATCAAAGATTTAAAACTTGCAGCACGTTTTGTCACTGAAACACCAGCAAACTGGAAAGTGATCGTTGATAACTATATGGAATGTTATCACTGTGGTCCTGCACATCCTGGTTTTGCAGATTCAGTGCAAGTCGATAAATATTGGCACACCACACATCAAAACTGGACTTTACAATACGGTTATGCACGTTCTTCAGAAAAATCATTCAAATTAGATCCATCTGTTCAAGACCCAACCTTCAGTGGTTTTTGGACTTGGCCATGCACCATGTTTAATGTTCCACCAGGCAGCAATTTTATGACAGTGATTTATGAATTTCCTGTTGATGCTGAAACGACCTTACAACATTATGACATTTACTTTACCAATGAAGAACTCACTCAAGATCAGAAAGATTTGATTGAATGGTATCGTAATGTATTCCGTCCTGAAGATTTAAATCTGGTTGAAAGTGTGCAACGTGGGTTGAAATCACGGGGATATCGTGGTCAAGGTCGTATTATGACTGATAGACAACGTTCAGGTATCAGCGAACATGGTATTGCATATTTCCAAAATCTGGTTGCGCAATACCATCAGTAATTCATCAATTTAGAGGTGCGGCAAATCTAGCCGTACCTTCTTGTCACTTTATAGGATCATGATATGACAAGTTTGCAAGGTCGTCAGTTATTTCAACAACGTGGATTGGTCAATGGTCAATGGATCGATGCTCAATCTCATGACACTGTACCTGTAACCAATCCAGCAACAGGTGAAGAAATTGGTGTGATTCCGAATATGGGAACAGCTGAAGCAACGGAAGCCATTGAAGTTGCTTATCAAGCATTGGCTTCATGGAAAGCGTTAACTGCACAGCAACGTGCAGATTTATTGCTTGCTTGGTATCAGTTGGTGTTGGCGAATGCAGATGAGCTGGCACATATTATGACGGTTGAACAAGGTAAACCTTTGGCTGAAGCATTGGGTGAAGTGAAATATGCAGCTTCATTTATCCAATGGTTTGCTGAAGAAGGGAAACGTGTTTATGGTGATGTGATTCCAACCACCAACAATCAACAACGTTTTATCATCAGTAAAGAGCCTGTCGGTGTTGTTGCTGCAATTACACCTTGGAACTTTCCGATTGCAATGATTACCCGTAAAGCAGCTCCTGCTTTAGCAGCAGGCTGTAGCATTGTGATTAAACCCGCCAATGAAACACCATACAGTGCTTTAGCCTTGGCGAAGTTAGCTGAAATGGCAGGTATTCCTGCTGGTGTAATCAATGTTGTCACCGGTAAATCACAAGAAATAGGTGCGGTATTTACCAGTCATGAAAAAGTTAAAAAATTAACATTTACAGGGTCTACGCCTGTCGGTCGTTTATTGATGCAGCAATGTTCAAGCACCATTAAAAAACTGGCATTGGAATTGGGTGGAAATGCACCGTTAATCATTTTTGATGATGCTGACCTCGATAAAGCTGTTCAAGGTGCGATTTTTGCTAAATTCCGTAATGCTGGACAAACGTGTGTTTGTGCCAATCGTATTTATGTGCATGACAAGATTTATCAGGCATTTACTGAAAAGTTTGTGCAAGAAGTGCAAAAATTCAAAATTGGCAATGGTCTTGAAGCAAACGTACAGATTGGTCCTTTAATCAATGAAAAAGCGGTCGTAAAAGCCCAGCAATTGATTGATGATGCCTGTGAAAAAGGGGCGAAAGTGGCTTGTGGCGGTAAACCGCATGCATTGGGGCAAACATTCTTTGAACCCACGGTTTTAACTGGTGTAAATCAGCATATGGAAATCGTACAAGAGGAAATCTTTGGACCTGTTGCACCACTGATTCGCTTCAGTGAAGAAGCAGATGTCGTTGCACAAGCCAATGATACAATTTTTGGTTTAGCGGCTTATGTCTACAGTGAAAATATTTCGAGAATCTGGCGCGTAGCTGAACAACTCGAATATGGCATGGTGGGAATGAACTCCACCGCAATTTCCAATGAAGTCGTTCCGTTTGGTGGTGTTAAACAATCGGGTGTGGGACGCGAAGGTTCAAAATATGGTTTAGAAGAATTCATGACCATTAAATATATGTGTTTAGGCTTATAGCAACAACACAGGTTGGTCGATCAGTGAAGATTAGCCAGCCTGAAATCTGCGCTTAAAATTAAGAAATGCTTGTATGAAGCAGCATGTGGTAAAGAGGATTTAGACATGGCAAGTCATTATGAAATGTTTCCATCAGTGGTTACTCGAGTAGAACAACTCACCCCATTGATCAAACGATTTACATTTAAACGTCAGGATGGACAAAATTTCCCTCAATTCAATGGCGGTAGCCATATCATTGTGAAAATGAATGATCAGCTTTCCAATGCTTATTCACTGATGAGTTGTGCTGAAGATCTCTCGACTTATCAGGTCTGTGTGCGTAAGGATGTCGAAGGCAAAGGCGGATCAGTGTATATGCATGATCAGTGTCTAGAAGGGTGTGAAATCGTCATTTCTGAGCCTAAAAATCTATTTCCTCTGGCTGAAAATGGTAGCAAGCATATTTTAATTGCTGGTGGGATTGGTATTACGCCGTTTGTACCTCAAATGGAGGAGTTGGCGGCGCGTGGCGCAGACTACGAGTTGCATTATGCTTTTCGTTCACCAGAACATGCAGCATTATTAGAAGAACTTAAACAAAAACATTCAGCACATATTTTTAGCTATGTCGACTCAGAAGGCAAAAGCCTTGACCTCGATCAACTTATCGCATCACAACCTAAAGCAACACATATATATGTATGTGGACCTAAGCCGATGATTGATGCTGTGATTGATCGCTGTAATTTTCATCGTTATCGTGATGAATATATTCATTGGGAACAATTTGCTTCAACTGTGCCTGAAGAGGGTGAAGCTTTTACGGTGGTACTGGCGAAATCTAATCAGGAAGTTGAAGTACAAGGCAATCAAACGATTCTACAAGCCATTGAAGCATTAAATATTGATGTGGAATGTCTCTGCCGTGAAGGGGTTTGTGGGACTTGTGAAACTACAATTATTGAGGGTGAAGCAGAACATTTTGATCAGTATTTGAGCGATGATGAAAAGTCTTCTCAACAGTCGATGATGATCTGTGTTTCTCGTGCCAAAGGTCGGAGATTAGTGCTGGATTTATAAGTTGAATGATGATTTTACTTTTAATTTAATGTAGCTATTTATTTTAATAATAGTATAAAAATCTAAGAGCTGTAGCTTAGTCCTTATGGTACTTCTACAGCTCTTTTTAATGTTTCATATAAATATTCATAATCTTTACTTCTTGCATCTTGTAATGTTTCCTTAATTTGCTCATCACTCCAACCTAAATATTTAACATGCGTCAGAAAGCTTGCGATCAAGACTAGACTATGATCACCTTTTCGCAGATAGGTTCGTTTCAGTTTTTGTTTGGTTACTTTTTTTAGCAAAACTTTATACCTCCATTTTTTAATAATTTTATTTAAAAAAAGGACAATAGACTTTCCATATAAGACATGATTTCTTGTCATTTTTAACAAAATGAGTTTTTTTATTGAAATGTTTAACATTAAATTTTGATGAACTCATCAAAGTCTCAATAAGCTTCATATTTTTTATCAAGATGGCGTTTTCTCCATTCAGATGGTGAAACACCAGTCCACGTTTTAAACGCACGATTAAAAGAGGTTTGATCTTTATAGCCAAGTAAAAATGCGATTTCAATAACTAGTAAATTTCTATTTTTTAAATATTTTTTTGCAAGTGTTTGCCTAAGGTTGTTTAAAATGTTTCTAAAAGATAATCCATTTTTCTGTAAATCAATTTGCAATAATCTTGGTGAGGTATTTAAAGATTTGGCAATGGTTTGAATTTTTACATCATTACTTTCTAATGCTTTAATAATACTTAAGTTAATGATCTCTCTAAGTGAATCTTGCTTTGGCATTTTTTGAAGTAGCGCATCTGCATGATTTGAAAGAATCGCAAATAAATTGGGATCAGAGCCTTTCAACTGCGTGTTTAATAACGTATGTGGCAATAAGATTCTTGTCTGCTGGGTATTAAATAGGATTGGGCAGTTAAAATATTGAGTATATTTTTCAATATCGTTAGGTTCGGGAATTGCTAATTCTAAACTATGAAAAATGGGTTCATTTGATTCAATGAGCTGTTTTATATGATGATAGAAAATAGAAACCTGCATTTCTTCGGTAATGATTGTTTCATATAAATATAAGCCAGCTTGAACGTAAGCTGGTTTATCCCATGAAATGGATAAAAAACCATCTTCGATATGAATATTCTTTGGGGTATAGTTAAACCAAAGTTTCTCATACTTTGAAAGTACCTCCATATAATTTTCCAAGGTATCTCCAGATTGAGCCATATAGGCAACCACCCCCATATGATGGGGTTTGATTAGAGCACCAATATCAAGCCCTAAACCTTCTTCATCGCATTGTTTTCGAATGTTTTTTATTTTTTTAAGCCACTCACCAAAAGTGATATGATTATTTAATCTATTTTGACACTCTGGCGGAAAATGAAGCCCTTTTTTTTTACAAAAGTCACTAAGTAGACCGATTAGGCTCTCATTAACACTTTTGGTTTTTAAAAAGGATTTCATTATTTCTCCGTACAGATCGTTGATAAGTTGATGGGTTTTAATTCATCTTGTTTGGAATTTTCATTTGTATTCATTGTTTACTTCTGACTTTATTTGCATTAAAAAAACCATAGGTACACCAGCAAATCTTTGAATTTACAGGAATGAATTTGAGTTTTTTGAAATAAGAAATGATGCTTAATATTTTGTCTGATCGTCCTCTCTTGTTCAGACAAGCAAACAGTTAAAGTTTAGATATTTATTTTTCATTGATACTCTATTGTAAATTGAGCATTTGCATTGGCCTTTCCTGCCTGTGCTTGTGCCTTGGTCACGATATAATTTGCGTAAAAAAGTGCAGAAACATGACCATCTGAATTGGTAGAAAAAGCCTCACTTTTTTGCCCTAAAGCCAGCCTTTTTTTATCTTCACTTCGAATTTCAATCGCCACATTTTCTGCTTTATTCACTAAAGCATCGATGGCTAAAAGTTCAGCATTATTTGTGTCACGAATGCCGTCAAAGGTCAGCGTCACGGTTCCATTTGGAGGGCAATTACTCATTTCAAAGTGGATTGGAGTTTCTTTAGATTGACTGCCTACCGAGGGTAAATCTTTACTTGCGATACTTCCAAGCTGCACATATTTATCTTGTTCGGAACTTAAAACGCCACAAGTTGCGAGCGTCACAATTCCTGAAAGCTCAATATTTACTCGCCCCAATTCCACATTAGAATCTTGTGCATGAACAAGTTGAATAACATTTGAACCGTAGATCGCCACGATCAATGCCAGAGGCTTAAATAATTTTTGCATTGTTTGCTTTACTCCTTATTCAAAGTCTACTCGAAGGTATCCTCTAGATTTAAAAGGACCAATTTGTGGCGTATTTCCTGTAATACTCACAGGCCAGCTTTTAATAATGACATTTGCTGGCTGTTGTAAAATATTAAAAGGAATGACGCTATTCATATTGTTAGGTATAAGCACTTTGTCATTTTGGTCAGAAAGTTTAAATCCAATATCTGGGTTATCTGAAACCATCATATCCCCAGTAGCTTTTTCCGCTTCTAGTCGAAGCGTCAAAATTGCTTGTGCATTGATATTGGTGCATTGAATAGCCAACGTATGCGTCTGTTTATTGACATTATTGGGTTTATTACCAGGACCTGCTTGGCTAAATGCGTATGCAGGAATTTCCCCAAATTTGATTTCTAAAAAATCACCTGTACCGATTTTACAGCTTTGGGGAACACTCACTGAGCCGCTATAACTGATTCGATAAACAGGCATATCCAAAGGTTCACCTGAAGCTGTAGTCACATAGACTGTGAACATGGTTTTTTTAGGAATTGGAACGAAGTCAATAAATGGTTTAATGACTTTTAATCGAAAGGTAAAGTTTGAATCCATGACTGGAAAAGGCTGACCTTTACTGACATTTGCGTGCGTACCCATTTGTATATAATTAGCGGGTGGATAAAAATCGCCTGCATAACTGTCAGTAATTTTCATTGCACCAACCAAATAGTCATTGATTGGTAAATATTTGAAGTTATCTATAGTTTCAACCACAGGCAGGTCTGTTATATAACTTCGTTTGGTACGGTTGTTACTGATACTGGCATTATGAACAGGGCAAGTCGCATTCACTTGTGCCGAAAAATTTTTTTTAAGTTCGACAATTTTTCCTACAGCATTATTAGAACTACTGAAGCTATTGGAAAGATCATAAAAAACCTCATCCACAACACCTTGTCCTTTACTATTCCAGCATACCACTGCAAAAGTTTGAGTTGATGCGACCATCAGCATTGCAGAAATTAAAAACTTAAATGTCATATGATCTCTCCTTATTTACATTCAAGATCAAATTGAATAACGGGTTGAGTGAGGTCCATTTCTGAAATATCGTAAGTCGCCAGACATTTACCTGTGTCAGATTCATCCCAATCTATGTGTAATGTCCCTTTGACAGGAAGCCCTGTTAAATACACTCGACCTTCATCGGCAACCATACTGCGTGCTGAACTTTCTGTTTCGATCACACGGCTTGCATAAGGTGCAAATTTGCCATTATGAGTTAACGTAATCAGTGCTCTAACCCCTAAACTGGTGTTAAAGGTTGCTCTTGAAATTGCCCCTTTAATCGGTACGACATTTTCTACGTTATTGCTGATTTCAAGATTATTGCTGAAGCTATTTGAGTTGAGTGCAACTCGATTGGCACGATATTCAGTGGCATAAGGAACAATCGCATAACCTCGCCAATCTGTTTTCACACCCGTATAATTTTCAATATTGACACCTTTAGCCCCTGGGGCTTTGACTAAAATCGAGGTTGAGCCTAAAGGTTGACCAAAAGTAATTCCATCTCGATGCGCTAGGATGCCGCCAGAAGCTGTGTAGGTAAATTGATTGGAATCTTTTTCATAGCTATAACCCGCACCAATGCTACCGTAACTTCCATCATAATTAATGCTGACGGAGCCAATATCACCTTGCTGGCTCACTCGTCCTTGATTAATGCTATAACTCAAGTTGCGGTCTTTGAGTAATGTACCGCTAACACCAGCCATGTATGACTCATTTCCATTGGAATTTTGAGTCGTTGAAAACGTGCTATAAGCATTTTGAATAGGGTGATCTCTGAAATTTGCTTTAGGCCATAACTTGTCCAGAGGGAAGGACAAATTCATGGCATACATCGTGTCACTTTGTTTAAGTTCAGAATATTTGTTATGACTCACTGAAAAAGAATAATTTAAAGATTTCCAAGAATTTGCATATCCTGCTTGAGCCCACTCATTCTTTTTATTGGTGTTCCAATAGGTTTGTTGATTACCTGATATAAATAAAGAACCATATTTACCCAAAGAATGAGAAATATTGACTTCAAAACGACCTTTCTTTGCATTATATAAATTGTAGTAATCAGTGATGATCGGTGTGTTGGCTTGATTACCGTCTTGTGTTTCGGAGGTGTGATAGCCACTCATGCGGTTATATGCCACATCATTGAGTGTGTAAAAACCTTTGGTTGAGTAACGATAACCTAAAAGTTGAAAGGTTGTTCCTGAACTTAAAAGTGATTTTGAATATAAAAAGCGTAATGATTGTCCGCGACTCGAAGATTGGTCAGCTAACTTACTGTCTGCATGAGTTACATCAAAAGATAAAGCACCATAATTTCCAAGATTTGCACCGAGACCCAGCAAAGCACTCTTATACTTTTCTGCAAGTTGAGTCCCAGCATATACAGAGATACCATTATTTAGACCATGAATTGCAGTAGCTTGAACCAAGCTTGGACGATCTTGTGAGTCTAAACCGCTACGGTATTCACCAAGCACAACGCTATATTTAGTCCGACCTTCACGCTGTAAAATAGGTAGTGTTGAATAAGGAACACGAAAGCTTTGGATCGAACCATCATTTTCTTCAATAGTGACAAGCAGATCGCCACTGATTGATGTTGGATTCAAATCTTGAATATGAAAAGGTCCCGGTGCAACATTCAACTGATGAATCACATAACCATTTTGTTTAATCACCACTTTAGCATTGGTTTTAGCCACACCACGTATAGACGGTGCATAACCTTGTTGACTGTCTGGATACATCGCATCGGCAGTGGATAAGTGTATTCCTCTGAAACCATAGCTATCGAAAATTTCACTACTCGTTGAACCATCACCAATGACTAATTGACTTTTTAAAGGAATAACAAGTGTTTGTAGATAAGTATTTAAATTGTCCCAACGGTTTGTTGTTTGACCTTTATGATCATTATAATTCCAGCTACTTGAGTGCCTAAATTGCCAAGCTCCAAAGTTTATACCGTTGTCTAAACGCAAAAATAGACTGTTGGTATCTGTTTTGGAATTATCATAACCAGATAAACTATAGTTGGTAAAAAAGGCATTGATGCCTTCATCCCACTGATCTGGTGGGATGTATCCACGGATTTGGTTACGTAACGATGCTTGAGGCAAGCTAATCATTAACTTTTGTTTATCAAATTGAAATTGGCTATTTGCACCTTCAATAATTGAAATGAAATCAATACATTGCTGATTTTCTTCTGACAATAACGGGTATTGGGCAATATTGATACCAAAGCCCTGTAAAGTTTTACTGTCAAAACATGGAAATAACCCTGAAATATCACCTGATTCAGGTTTTTCAGTGAAATTAATATCCCGAGTAAAGACATATTGATCATTTACATAGACATCTACCCGATAGATACCAGGTAATTGATGTGTTGATTTTTCAAATCGGGTTAAATCTGAGATTTGAGTATTGGATAAGTTGTCAGCTAAAAATGCTGGATTAAACACTTGTTCAGCATGACTTGTCCTCACCGTAAAAACGGAAATAAGAACAGTCACGGCTATACCAAATGGGTAGTAGGGAATATTTTTCCTCATACATACAGTGCTGTATGGTATTGAAAATAAATTATTCATAACAATTACTTCAGTTCTAAATCAACTTTAGGTGTTAGACCACCATAGTCATTGACTGTTTGATAACTTAAGTTGTGTCCTGAAGCATTTACAATTTTTGTCTCTGTAAATGGTGTCGCCATAACATTAGGCTGCTTTACGCCATCTAGATAAAGATTGACAAAAGAGACATGGTAGGGCGAAGGATTATTTACAGTGATGTGATCTGTATTTTTCGAAAATTTAAGTGTTTCTAAGCTGGCTTCAGGTTTAGTTTTTAAGTTTATTGGGCGAACAAAAAGCTTGATTCGAGATAATACAGCAAGCTGTAAAATGTTCTTATCTGCCAATGTTGATTTATCAATTGATGGAATTGCTTTCACATTGACCCAAAATACCGATTCTCGATCTTGAGCTAAATTGGGACTGAGATTGACGATTCTGAGTGTATTTTCAGTTTTTGCTTCTGCTACAAATAAAGGTGGAGTGATAAGAAAATCCTTAGATTTCTGGTCTAAGCTATTTTCAATCCATGCATTAATTAAAAAGCGTTCTTTGTTATTGCTGTTAATAATAGCCAATGAAATTTGTTTTGCATCAGCTGGATAAATCACTCGTGTAGAACCAAGAGAAATCCCACCAAAACCGTCATTATTTGCAAAACTTGAAGATGCTAAACAGGCTAAGGTTATATTTAAAATGCCTTTTTTTAATAAGTTGAAGTTCATATACACCCTTAGAATTCATTTATGGATAAAAAATTGAAATTAAAATATTCGGTGATTGATTCAGTGAGCTTTTCAGTGTAGGTTGAAGAAATATATTGACACTTTTTGTTGAAATGGCGCCGTAATGCGTCTTGTGGTCGAACTGAGAAATAAAGCTTTGACCACGACTCATGGATTCAAAATTCTGAATATTTATCTCTTTATCAAGATCATTTTTAGCTTGTGGGGATTTAAAAAAAATCTCTGGAACTTGTTTATTCTGCTTAGACAAACCAATTGCAAGATTATCGTAGATGCTATCAGTGCATAACGAAAAATGAAGTTGAATAGGGGATTGTGGAGCTTCAATCACATCTTGAACTGTTTGCTCAAATGAAATAGAGCAACTTTGATTAACTAAAGCTCCATAAAAGTGAGCTCTTCCACCGAATACATAACTGTCTGCATATAAATGAGTATTGAGTAATACTCCAGCAATTAAAATCACATATTTTTTCATGGGTAAAATAAGCTCTGTGAACGAATGAATAAATAATTACTTCTAAAAATAATTACTTGGATTTAAAAAATTATTCGTATTTCACAACGAATGTTGCATCAGCATTGGCTTGACCAGGAGTAGATGCGCCTGTTGCAACATAACGAGCACTGAATTGAAGTGTGTTATCACCAGCAATCAGTGTTTTAGGCGTTGAGAAACCTGAACCAGTAACGCCTAAGATTTTTGACGTATCATCAGCGAGTTCGATCCCAACATTTGAAGCTGCTGTTGAGTTAGAGCCACCCGCAGATACTGAAAGTAAATTTGCATTTGATGGTACAGACTGACCATAAAATGCGACTGCAGCAGTTGCTTGAACTGTTGGATCACAGTCAACAAGTTTAATTTGGAAAGGAACTGGCGTGGTTTTGTCACCTGCAACAGCCAAACGTGCAGTACGATACTGCCCTAAATCAACGGTTTGATTTGCAGATTCTGTACTTACTGCACATGCTGCATTGACGATTTCACCAGTAAAATGAACTGTACCGCCATTCACAGTTACAGGATCGGCAGCAAAAGCTGAAGCAGAAAGAGTTAATGCAGATAAAGTTGTAATGCTTAATAGACTCAATTTCATAGTAAAACCTATTTATTTTAGATAAGGTTAATTTTCGATTTTTAAATTTATTGAGTTCATCTTTTCATGATTTCAATAAATCACATTTGGTCTCACTGTTAGTGAAAATAGTGATGGAGTTAAACAAATGTGAGTTCATCGTAAAGTTTATTGTGTGAAATATCTTTGTACTTTTAAGATGATTATTTGTATTTAACGAATATTGTATTTTTTCAATAGTTTAAAATTTTTATTATTAATCAATAACTTATTATTTTGTGTTTTTAATTTTTTTTATAAATTATCTTTAAAACTACATTTTTTAGATGAAAAACATGATTTTTACGGGGAAAAATATTATAATTTCGACAAATTAATATTTGAAAATAAAGAAATTATCTTAAATTGATATTTAAGATATTTTAAGTTTGAGTAAAGTCTTGATATATGAAAAAGAAACTAAAATATGAATAATAAAAAATAGATTGATTCTTAGGGGTAATTATACTTTTTGAAGGTGCATTTAATTGTAGCAACTACAGTGGTGAAGCATCAGTTCGACGATCATTTTATTCTATGGCTCTTTTCAATGTTGAATACAAATAGTTGTAGTTTTGACTTCTTGCATCAGCCAATATCTTTTTAATACGTTCATCGCTCCAACCCAAATATTTTACATGGGTGATGAAGCTTGAAATCAAGACAAGGCTAGGATCGCCTTTTCTTAAATACGTTCGTTTAAGTTTACGCTTTTCTGCTGATACATTTAGCACTTTAATATCCTCAAGATTTTTATTTAATATATTGCAGAAATCAGTCTAAAACTTTCCCTCTTATGCACGATTGCTTGGCATTTAAAGCATAAAAATTATTACACTTACTGAGTTGGGTACAGATTTTAAAGTGTATGATTTAATCACTGAATTTGTTGTTCAGTTCTAAGTCAACACTTGGCAAATATTTACAGCATTTAGATTTAATGCTTTTAGAAACCATGTATTAAATATGATGACATAAAGTACATACACGTAAATCATAGATGATTATTGTTTGAATTTTCACCAACATAAGCGATTGAGCGAGAGTTTTGCTTAGGCTTATCTCAGAGATCTATTCATTACCGTGTTTATTGGGGGGATAGTTTGTTGAGGGAGCACTATAGAGATAGAGATGAAATATGATTTTGATTAAAAATAGGCATTTAAATTTACTTCAATCGTAAAATGAATATCAACCACGACAAGCATTTCGTAGTAACTGATATTTTCCTCATTTAAATTTCAACTCACTATAGATTACATTCGCTTATCGAGATGTCGCTTGCGCCATTCGGAAGGAGAGAAACCTGTCCATCCACGAAAAGCACGATTGAATGAGGTTTGATCTTTATATGCCAATAAAAAAGCAATCTCTGTAATCGCTAACTTCTCATTTTTTAAGTGCTTTTTCGCAAGATTTTTGCGCGCATTGGCAAGGATTAATTTAAAAGATGAGCCTCGGTCTCTTAAATCTCGTTGTAACATCCTAGGGCTGAGATTTAATGATCGCGCAACAAAATTAATCTGAACATTGTTATGCTCAAGTGCCTGAATCACGCTCAAGTTCACCAATTCAATTAATGAATCTTGTTTAGGCATTTTTTTAAGTAAAATATTGGCATGATCTGACAAAATTTCAAACAGTGTCGGGTCATAACATTTAAGTTTGCTGTCTAATAAAGTATTTGAAAAAACAATTTTGGTTTGTTCTGTATTGAAGTAAACAGGGCAGTTAAAAAGTTGAGTATATTTTTCAATATTTTCAGGTTCAGGAATTGCGAGTTCGAGACGATAGAATGCATTTTTTGCTGAATCCATCAATTGTTGTAAGTGATGATAGATAATCGAAACTTGCATCTCTTCAACAATTGACGTTTCTTCTATAAATAAGCCTGCTTGAACATAGGCTGGTTTTTCCCAAGAAATTGAAAAAAAATCGTCATCGAAATTAATTTTTTTAGGAATGTAATTAAACCATAAGCGTTCATACTTCGAGAGTATTTCGATATAGTCAGCGAATGTGTTGCACGACTGGGCAATGTATGCCACGATACCAATGTGTTTGGCTTGAACCATGGCACCAATCTCTAAACCTAAGCCTTCTTTGGGATATTGTTCATTGATGCTTTTGATTTTACTGAGCCATTCTCCAAACGGAATATGATCATTAAATGTGCTGTTATAGCTTTTAGGTGAATCTAAGCCATGTTTTTTACAAAAATCATCTAATAAAAGTGTTAAACTATTACGAACGCTTTTAATTTTTAAAAAAGACTTCATAATTTCTCCAAGTTTCCAATTGACTTGATCGTAAATTGGGCTTAATATGCTGAAAAATTTGTAGGGATAGGCGACTCATCAAATTTAGACAAACTGAATATAATCGCCTAAAAAATTGACAAGTAGCTCTGTTGGCAAAATCAACTAGATTTACCAAAAATAAAATATGATTAAAATTTAAAACTATTTATTCATTTGTTCTAAATCATATACATGCTCCTAAAATTGAAGGGTGGTTATTATATACTTGTTGGTAAAATTTAAGCATGATGTTTTTTCATTCATATTGAACAGAAAATTGCATCTTTGCATTGCCAATACCAGGCTCTGCTGTGTCCTTAGTCACAATATAATTGGCATAAAACATCAATGATGCATTTCCATTGGCATCGGCTGTGATTGGCTTACTTTTTGTCCCCAATACAACCCTGTTCTTATCTTTGTCGCTAATTTCAATGGCAACATTTTTGGCTTTTTTCGGCACATTATCTATGGCAAGTAACTGAGTATCGACAGTATCATTGGTCCCTGTAAAGGTGATGGTGACAAGACCATTTGCAGGACAACTGCTGACATCAAAAGGAATCTGAACACGTGGGGAACGATCATCTTTATTCATGCCTTTGCCCAGTCTGATGGTTCCCAGTTCTATTTTCTTATCTTGTGCTGTACTTAATACACCACAAGTCTTTTCTGTAACCTTGCCTGAAAGGGTAAGGTTGATTGCATCTAATTTCAGGTCTTGTGCATAGGTTGTTTGAGCGCAAGCTAAGTAAAAAATACTTAGCACAGATATCATATATTTGCTTATGGTTTGCATTTTTTTCTCCTATGGGAAGTCAATTCGGATATAGGCTCTGGAACTAAATGGTCCAACTGCAGGTTTTTTCCCTGTTACGCTGACTGGCCATGTTTTGAAAGATAGTGTCGCCTGTTGACTTTGATTGAGTTTAAATTCGGAGAAGCTTAATAAATTGTTTGGAATCAATACATTATCACTCATGTCTGAAATCTTAAAGCCGACATCATCATTGTTAGAGACCAACATATCTCCTTGAGACTTTTCAGATTCAATACGGAAGGTGAGTGTCGCAGCAGCATTCATGTTGGAACACTGTACTGATACACTTCTTGTTTCAGGATTGATTGAATGAGGTTTATTGCCTGCACCTGCTTGGTTAAATTCAGAAGCAAGAATGTCACCAAATTGGATGTCTAAAACCTTGCCTGAGTCGATCGTACAAGACTGCGGTGCAACAATTCGTCCACTATAACTAATGGTATACACAGGGTATCTAAGTGGATCTACATCACTAGTGGTTACATAAACTGTAAACATAGTTTTTGATGGAATGGAAACATTTCCTACAAAAGGTTTAACCACTTTGATGCGTAGCAATAAGTCAGAGTCTCTGATTGAAAATGCGTTGCCATTGTCTGAGTTTGGATCGTAACCCATAGTTTTTTTTATAGGAGGATAAAAAGTATTTACTGCACTGTCATTAATTTTCATTGCACCCAATAAGTAGTCGTTGATACGCAGATATTTAAAAGTACCTGTATTTTCAACAATCGGCTCATTGGTTATATAGGATCGAACTGTCAAACCATAAGGAAAGGACGCTGTTTCACATATTGCTTGAATGGGTTTATTGAAATTTAAAGTAATGTCTTTGCTTTGACCCACGACATTATTATTTTGATTAAATGCTGTGGATAAATCATAATTAATTGAATCAACCACATTATATCCTTTCGAATTCCAGCATTGTCGTGCAAAAGATTGGGTTGAACCGAGTACTAACAGGGTGAGTAATAAAAACTTGAATTTCATCGTATATGGTTTGACACTTAAATTGCTAAAAAAATTACAAATACTTTGTCTAAGTATTTTTGGGGAATAACGATCTAAAACATTAAGTTTTGAACTGAATGCTGATGTATAGGAAAGCTGTTGAAGCGCTACATTTAGCGCTTGCATTGGACTGGATAAGTATGTGGTGAGATTTTTCATATTCCAATCCTAGGGGAAGTCAATCCGGATATATGCTCTAGAATTAAAAGCTCCAAGTGTTGGTTTTTTCCCTGTTACACTGACTGGCCATGCTTTAAAGGATATGGTTGCGTTTTGGTTTTGACTCAACTGAAATTCAGAAAAACTAAATAAATTGTTTGGAATCAATATTTTGTCGTTAATATCGGAAATCTTAAAGCCGACATCATCATTGTTAGAGACCAACATGTCCCCTTGAGACTTGTCTGATTCAATACGGAAAGTCAGTGTTGCTGCAGCATTCATATTGGAACACTGTACTGAAACACTTCTGGTTTGTGGGTCGACAGAAGCGGGTTTATTGCCTGCGCCTGCTTGGTTAAATTCAGAGGCAAGAATGTCACCAAATTGAATGTCTAAAATTGCACCCGCATTAATTCTACAAGACTGTGGAGCAATGATTCGTCCACTATAGCCAATGGTATATACTGGATAGAAGAGTTGGTCATTCGCTGCTGTTGTGACATAAACTGTAAACATCGTTTTTGCAGGAATTGATACATTGCCTACAAAGGGTTTAATTACTTTAAGGCGTAATGTTAAATTTGAGTCTCTTACCTGAAAGGGATTACCGTCAGCAACATTAGGATCCCACCCCATAGTTTTTTGAACAGGAGGATAAAATTCACGTACCGCGCTATCATTAATTCGCATTGCTGCCAGCAAATATTCATTAATTTGCATATACTGATAATCACCTTCTCTTTGTACAATTGGTTGCTCGGCTATATATGAACGAACAGTTGTACTTACACTGCCTGGAAACGGAGCAGGTGTGCATCGGGCTTTGATGTCTGTACTAGGATTTATAGTGATCTCATGTATTCGCCCTATAGCATTGTTACCTTGAGAAAAGGTACTCGATAAGTCATAATTAACATTATCGACTACAGTGTATCCCTTGGCATTCCAACATTGTCGTGCAAAGGATTGGGTGGAGCTGAGCAACAAGAAGATCATTAATAAAGTTTTGAATTTCATTGTGTGCAACTCCTTATTGACATTCAAGATCAAATTGAATAACAGGTTTGCTCAGATCCATTTGAGAAATGTCATAAGCCGTGCTGCATTTTTCACCTGTGTTTCCACCCCAATAGGCTTCTAAGGTGCCTTTTAGTGGTAAACCTGTTAAGTAAACTCGACCGTCATCGGCAACCATGCTACGGGTAGAACTGTCTGTTTCGATCACACTGCTGGCATAAGGTACAGGTTTTCCTGCTCGTGATAAGGTCACCAAAGCTCTGACACCGATACTGGTATCAAAGGTTGCTCGAACAATGGCACCTTTAATTGGAACGACATGTTCAACGTTGTTACGAATTTCCAGATTATTACTAAAACTATCCGCGTTTAGTGCGACACGGTTAGAGCGATATTCATTGGCATAAGGTACAATCGCATAACCACGCCAGTCGGTTTTGACCCCAATATGATTTTCAATATTGACACCTTTTGCCCCAGATGCTTTGACTAAGATAGAGCTTGAACCTAAAGGTTGACCAAAGGTAATCCCATCACGATGTGCAAGCACGCCACCTGATGCGTTATAGGTAAATTGATTAGAGTCTTTTTCATAGCTATAACCTGCACCAACATTTCCGTAGCTGCCGTTATAGGTCACACTCAATGAACCAATGTCACCTTGTTGGCTGATTTTGCCTTGGTTAAAGCTGTAGCTTAAATTACGGTCTTTTAGCAAAGTGCCACTGACGCCTGCCATATAGGTTTCATCACCATTCGAATTTCGGGTACTTGAAACAGAGGCATAACTATTCTGGATTGGATTGTCAGTAAACTTGGCTTTTGCCAATACTTTGTCCAAAGGAAAAGAAAGGTTCATGGTATACATGGTGTCAGTAATGTCACGCGCAGAGTATTTGTTACGGCTGACAGCAAAAGAATAATTCAATGATTTCCATGCATTGGAATAACCCGCCTGTAACCACTCATCTTTTTTATCCGTGTTCCAGTAAGTTTGTTGATTTCCTGAAAGAAACAGTGCGCCATAGTCCCCTAGAGAATGGGTAATATTGACTTGGAAGCGACCCTTTTTGGCATTATTTAAATTGTAGTAGTCTTCAATATTGGGAAGATCAGTTTGATCTTTACCTGTGTTATAGCCACTCATGTTTTTATTGGTGACATCATTTAAGGTATAGAAACCTTTGGTCGAATAACGATAGCCTAAAAGCTGGAACGTGGTACCCGAACCAAGTAGTGATTTTGAATATAAAAAGCGTAATGATTGACCACTAGATGAACTTTTATCTGCTAACTCACTGTTTGCATGGGTAATATCAAACGAGAAAGCACCATAGTGTCCAAGATTGGCACCTAAACCCAATAAAAAACTTTTATATTTTTGGGAAAGTTGAGTACCAGAGTAAACCGTCATCCCACTGTTCAATCCATGGATTGCTGTTGCTTGAGCAATAAATGGATTGTCTTGGTTTCTTAACCCACTGCGGTACTCACCAAGTGCAACACTATATTTGGTGCGATCTTCACGTTGTAAAATAGGTAGTGTTGAGAATGGCACTTTAAAGGTTTGTAGAGAGCCATCATTTTCTTCAATGGTCACGACCAAGTCACCATTTAAAGATGCTGTACTGATGTCTTCAATCTTAAAAGGACCGGGCGCAACGTTGATTTGATGAACCACATAACCATTTTGCTTAATGACCACTTTGGCATTGGTTTTCGCAACACCACGGATCGAGGGCGCATAGCCTTGCTGGCTATCTGGATACATGGCTTCAGATGTAGATAAATGTACGCCTCGGTAACCAAAGCTATCAAAAATCTCACCTGAAGTTGTGCTATCCCCGATGATCAGTTGACTTTTGATAGGAGCTACGATGGTTTGCGCATAAGTGCTTAAATCATTCCATTGGTTTGACGATTTGCCTTGGTGAGTGTTATAGCTCCAACTTCCAGAGTGTCTAAATTGCCACGCACCAATATTGAGTCCATTGTCCAGACGTAAAAATGCGCTATTTGAATCTGTTTTAGAGTTGTTATAACCTGAGATGTTATAATTCAGGAATAAACCATTGATTCCCTCATCCCATTGATCTGGTGAGATATAACCTCTGACCTGATTCATGAGCGACACTTGTGGCAAACTGATGTCGAGTTTTTGTTTGTCAAATTGGAATTTGGTCGAAGCACCTTCGATAATCGAAGTGAAATCTACACATTGTTGAGTGGTATCAGCAAGACCTTCATATTGTTTAATATTGACACCAAAACCTTTTAAGGTTTTGATGTCTAAACAAGGCAATAAGCCTGTAGAGTCCTGAGCGTCAGCACTCTCAATAAAATTAATATCACGTGTAAATGCATACTGATCATTGACATATACATCGACACGATACACACCTGGTAACTGATGTGTAGAACGATCAAATCTAGTTAAATCAGAAATTTGGGCATCAGGTAAACTATCTGATAAGAATTCAGGGTTAAATACTTGTTCAGCATGACTCTCTCTCACCACCACTGCGGATATAAGCATCGTTATCGCCACACCCATCGGGTATTGCTTAATAATTTTCCTTATACGTAACGTATTGGATGATGTTAAATGTAGAGTATTCATATGCTTACTTCAGTTCTAAATTCACTTTAGACGTTAAACCACCATAATCATTGACTGTTTGATAACTCAGGCTACCGCCAGAGCTGTCCGCAATTTTTGTCTGTGTCAATGGAGCTGCCATCACATTGGGCAACTTTTTGTCGTCTAAATAAAGATTGACAAAAGACACATGGTAGGGAGATGGGTTATTGACCGTAATACCGTCAGCAGATTTAGAAAATTTGAGGGTATTTAAGGAATCTTCAGCTTTAGTGGTTAAACCTGTCGGTCGAATAAACAGCTTGATGCGAGATAAAACTGCAAGCTGTAAAACATTCTTATCAGTCAATGTCGACTTATCTATCGAGGGAATCGCTTTGACATTGATCCAAAACACAGATTCACGATCTTGAGGGAGATTTGGTGCAACATTGATAATACGCAAGGTATTTTCAGCACTCGCTTCTGCAACAAATAACGGTGGCGTAATCAGAAAATCTTTAGATTTATTGTCTGAAGAATCTTCTACCCATGCATTGATCAAGAAGCGCTCTTTGCTATTGCTGTTGATAATTGGCAGTGAAACTTGTTTTGCATCCGTAGGATAAATCACACGGGTTGCGCCCAGTGAAATACCACCAGAACCATTCGTGTTTGCAAAACTTGTTGCAGTCATACAGGCTAAGGTTATACCAAGAAGACCTTGTTTAAATAAGTTCAAGTTCATATAAACCTTTAGAATTTACTTATGGATAAAAAATAGAAATTAAAAAATGTGGTGCTTGAGTAGGTGAATCTTCAAATGGCTTGTTTAAGTAAACACGCACACTTTTGTGTGATTCATCGTCATAATGTTTGGGAAGATCTATATGTTGAATAAATCTTTCACCTAAACGCTTATGTTCAGCACTTTGAATATTAATTTCTTTATCAAACTCACTTTTTGTTTGTGCTGTTGTGGTAAACATCTCTTTTTTTAACTGATTAGGGTCAGATAAAGTGATAATGAGATTGTTGTAGTAGTCAACAGAACAGGTTGAAAAGTTAATTTGAATAGGGGATTGGGGAGCTCTAGTCGAAGTATCAACTATACTCTCAATCGAAATTGAGCAACTTTGATTGAGTAAAGCCCCCAGAAATTGAGCTTTTCCACCAAATACATAACTTTCAGCATAAATATGAGTGCTAACCAATATCCCAGCAATCAGGGCTATATATTTTTTCATGGGTAAAATAAGCTCTTTTAGTCAATTACTTAGCAATTATTCCCGAAAGAATAATTACTCATATTTCACTGTAAAGGTTGCATTTGCATTTGCTTGACCAGGTGTAGTGGCAGCATCTGTAGCTACATAACGTGCACTGAACTGAAGCGTGTTATCACCAGTAATAAGTGTTTTTGCTGTTGAGTAATCCGCACCTGTTAAGCCCAATACTTTTGCAGTGTGGTCCGCAATTTCAATACCGACATTTTTTGCTGCGGTGCCGTTTGCATCAGCAGCAGACACTGCTAATAGCTTAGCGCCAGCTGTACCACCTACAGCATTACCTTGGAAGGCAACCGCTGCAGTTGCTTGAACTGCAGTGTCACAGTCGACAAGTTTGATTTCAAAAGGTACAGCAGTTGTTTTATCACCAGCTTTGGTAAAGCTTGCTGTACGAATTTGACCCAGTGTTACAGTTTGATTTGTAGAGCTTGTGCTTACAGCGCATGCAGCATTGACAAGATCGCCTTTAAAGTTGACTGTTCCACCTTTTACTTCAACAGCAGCAGCTAAAGCAGATGCAGAAACACCTAATGTAGAGATTGCGATTAAACCTAATGTACTAAATTTCATAGTAAAACCTATTCGTTAAAAAAATTGATATCCAACACTTTCTTTTTGTTTATTGACTTCATTTGTTATGGCATCAATAAACTCTGTTTATTCGTACTGTTTTTTAAAAATAGTGACAGATGTAATAAACACACGAACATATTGATATTTACCGCAAGGGAAAACTTTGTATTTTGAACGCGATTAGATTGTATTTAACGACGATTATTATTTTTGTGACTTTATTTTTATTAATTATTATTATTGTGAATTAAGTCTCTAATTTTGTTTATTTTTAATGTTTAAAATCATGATTTAAAATTAAAATTATTATTGAATATTATGTAGATAATGAAAATTATATGTGAAAAATATTATATTTAAAATAGTTTTGAAATATTAATTTATTACGGTGTTGTAATTTTATAAAAAGGTATGCATTTGTTTAGTATTTTTTAATTTAAATTAAAATTTATTATTGTGGTTTTTTAAACAGAAACTGGTGGCTGAGAATTTATTTGTTTGAGATTGTGGTTTTTGAATAATACATATTTACAAGGCTTAAATGAAAATACTTTTAATCCGTTAAAAAAATAATTTTAGCCGCATTCTTTGGATGACTTGATGCCTCATTTGTTTAAAAAAAATTAACGATTATATGAGTTGCTTGTATGTTGATGCTTTGGGTATATTTGCATTCATTAATTGTTATGTTATAACATAACTTTTAATTGTTGGTGATTGAAGATTGTCTTTTGAGCTTGGATATCAGTGAAATGAAACGATGCTACTTTATTGGATTGATTGGATGCGTTTCGGCATGTAGCCAAAACGCATTAGACTCAAAACAACAGTTCATGACGATCAACCAGTCTTTATCCAAGCTCGTTAGGACAAATCATCAAGTAGATAAACAGCCTATCAAAAACGTGCCGGCTTCTTTTTTAGTGTGGGAGCAAGATGCAGTTAACCAACAAGCGATTGAACATTATAAAAAATTTTTAAAACAACAAGGTATACATACTTATGTGCCTAATTTTGAGTTTTTCCAAACTGCGAGAGATTGGCAAAGATGCAATGCAACTGAATTTGAAATTCCTCCTCAAGCGTTGTGGCGCAATATCGTGCCTACACTCAACATTCTGGACCAGCTGATTGATCAGCAGATTTTGAATGATTTCACAGTGACTTCAGTTTATCGAAATTTAAATCTTAACCGATGCGCCAATGGTGCAAGCGCTTCAAAACATATTTTTAATGCGGCTTTAGACTTTCGAATTGGTTCTGAAATGCCAGATGAAAAAGAATTGGTTGTTATTCAAGGCACAAAAATAAAACTTTGCAAGTTTTGGCATGACTATGGTCAACAACTCAATATGGGTTTAGGCGTCTATCCATCGGGGCAAATCCATATTGATAGTGCAGGTTATCGCACTTGGGGAGCAGATCATCGTTATCACTCATCTCCATGTATGAATACTTTTCTAAACAATCATAAAAAGCAGGATCAATAAAAATGAAACAAGCTCAGGCGCAGCAAAAGCTTTTGCAAATTTTACAGGCAGAACATAAGGCAATGAGCGCATATCAACTTTTGGAAAAAGCCAAGCCTTATGGTTTTCAAGCCCCTATGCAGATTTATAGAGTACTTAAACAACTGTGTGAGCAGAAACTTATTATTAAACTGAATAGTTTAAATCTATATATCGCCACAGTTGCAAATTTGGAAACGCCTTATCAAATCTTAACGGTCTGTACCCATTGTCAACAGGTGCAAAGTATTGTCATTCCCCATTTTGACAGATGTGTCAAACAATCCTTAAACGCGAAAAAATTTAACGCTAAATGTGAATATTTAGAAGTCCTCGGTCAGTGTTTTGCATGTGTATCGGCGCATGAAAACCATACAATTTTAAAGTGAGAACGCCAATGAATCATTTATTAGCCACTCCCCAAAAGCTTCCTGTCACCGTTTTATCGGGTTTCTTAGGTGCTGGAAAAACGACTTTACTGAATCATATTTTGAATAATCGTGAAGGTCGTAAGATCGCAGTGATCGTCAATGATATGTCTGAGGTCAATATTGACGCTGCTTTAGTTCGAGAGGGCGGTGCAGAACTTTCACGGACCGATGAAAAGTTGGTTGAAATGAGTAATGGTTGTATTTGTTGTACCTTAAGAGAAGACTTATTGGTTGAAGTCCGACGTTTGGCAGAGGAGCAGCGCTTTGATCAATTGGTGATTGAATCTACAGGTATTTCTGAACCTTTACCAGTTGCAGAAACCTTTACTTTTGAAGATGAAAATGGCATTTCACTGAATGAATTTGCCCGTCTTGATACGATGGTGACGGTGGTTGATGCCTATAATTTTTTAAAAGACTATAGCTCTCTGGACAGTTTACAAGCGAGAGGCGAGTCATTAGGGGAACATGATAGTCGTAATGTGGTGGATTTATTGATTGATCAAATTGAGTTTTGTGATGTGATTGTGCTGAATAAAATTGATTTGATTCAGCCACCCGAGCAGGACAAGCTGTTTAAAATTTTACAATCGTTGAACCCCCGAGCAAAAATTGAAGTTTCTGAATTTGGTCAAGTGAATTTGGATCGAATATTGAATACTCATTTATTTGATTTTTATGAAGCGGCACAAGCGCCGGGTTGGCTTAAAGAATTGCGCGGTAAACATACCCCCGAAACAGAAGAGTACGGTATTCAAAGTTTTGTTTATCGTGCCAGACGACCATTTCATCCGCAAAGGTTCTTTGATTTTATTCAAACTGAATGGCAAGGTGTCATTCGTTCTAAAGGTTACTTTTGGTTGGCATCAAATCCTGAGTTGGCAGGATCTTGGTCACAAGCAGGTGCGTTGGCAAGACATGGGGTGGCTGGATATTGGTGGGCAGCCGTGTCTGATGAACATTGGCCAGAAGATCAACACAGTCTGGATGTCATTCAGGGAAACTGGGATGAACAAACAGGTGATGCTCGCCAAGAAATTGTTTTAATTGGACTGGATATGAATCAATCTGAATTAATTAATCAATTGGATGCATGTTTGTTGACGGATACAGAAATGGCATTGGGTGCAGAAAAATGGCAAACTTTTGATAATCCATTTAGTGGTTGGGCGGATTCTATCGCAACCCATTAATCCATGATGTATAGCTCAGTCAGTGTCTAGTTGTGAGTGTGGTTTAAAAGGAGTGCTTTTAGTTAAGCACTCCTTTATTCTTTTGATCAATGAAAACCCTAGATTAAATTAAAACTTTGCTCTTAATGTAAGGGTAACATTACGCGGTTCACCCCAATAAACGCCGTTATAAAAACCGACATTTAAGTAGTATTTTTCATCAAATAAATTATTGATATTTAGACTTGCAGTCAGCTCATCACTCAATTTATAACTGGCAAAAGCATTTGCCAAGTAATAAGCCTTCTGAGTGACTACACCACCGTTGTAGGCATTTGCAGGTGCTCCTCCCCATTTTTGTGAGATTTCACTTTGCCAGTTGACGCCACCACCTATCGTCAGTTTTTCTGAACCTGACCAAAGATTTTCAGGCAGGGTATAACTGCTAAATAATTTCACTTGGTTTTGAGGAATATTGCTTAAAGCATTAGCATTTGCAGAACTGACACTATTGACATAAGTATAACCAAAACTTAGATTCCAGTTTTCCTGTAATTTACCAATGGCTTCTAATTCAAAACCATTGACTTTAAGCCCTTTGCCCGTTGACATATAGGCAGTATCCATCTCATCAACTTTAGCAATGGTGCCGTTTTTTACTCCTTCACGGTATTCAACATCTTCTACAGCAAGGTCTTTGACATCTGACCAAAATAAAGCCGCACTGGTCAGTAACTTACCGTCCAATAAATCCGCTTTTAAACCAAGCTCACTGGTACTGCCCATTTCGGGATCTAAATAGTCACCAAAGCGATCTCGTCGTGTAGATGGATTGAATACTTTGGTATAGCTGGTATAAGCAGTATAAGTATCATTGAGGTCATATAAAATCCCTGCATAGGGGATGAGCTGGTCAAAATTACGTGGCTTTGTAGGAGAAACAGCAGCGTTAGGATCCCATTTATCGACTTTGTAATCATAGGAACTATAACGTGCGCCTAAAATTAACTTAAGCGGGTCAGTCAGATTTAAACGTAAAGTTGAATATACGCCGTAAAGTTCTGTGGTATTGGTACTACCTGCACCATTTTTTTCATAACTTGGTTTTTTAATATTGCCAGTCCACTCTCGATAATCTGGTATAGCTGTTGGATAAGGAGGGGGAGAGTTGTTGAGATCAGTTTTTACACCCAAGGATGTATTTTCACTCTTAAAACCACTATAACCAATGATTAAATCATGTTGGCGGTTTAACAATTGGAATGGACCAGTTGCATAAAAATCAATATTGAGTTTTTTACTTTCAGCATATGGGCTAACCATACTCCATAGACTCAAACCTTTACCAGTACTAGGGTCTGGAAAGCCACTTCCGCCATAAGCCACGATCCAACTGTTATCCGAAGTGCTGTGGGCAATTGCAGCTTTTACCAACCAATCATTGGCAAAAGTATGTTCTATATCTGCAAAAACTGTTTTATCTGTATTGGCAATTGAGCTCCAGTCCGCAGACAAACTAAAGTTTCGCGAAAAATTCGCTTTACTTCCATCAGCATTGAAATATGGCACTGTTCCCCACGTTGAGCCTTTAGGGTCATTGTCTTGATATTGGAACCCAACAGAGGCAGTTGTGTTTGCCGTTAAATCTGCACTGATAATCCCCATCGCGGCTGTTGACTTTAGTTTATAACGATCCATATAGGATTCTTTGTCAGTATACGCTGCCATGAATCGGCTTCTAACACTGCCATCTTGAGTGAGTGGAATAGAAACATCGGCTTCAACACGGGTGTTGTCCCAAGAGCCATAGGTGGAGCTAACATTGCCCTTAAACTCTTTTTCAGGGCGTTTACGAACCATATTGATGGTTGCAGAAGGGCTTCCTGTTGAACCTGTTAGACCTGATGCACCTTTGACGACTTCAATACGATCAAAGAAGAAACTGTCAAAGCGAGGAGCATTGTCACCTACAGGCATACCATCAATTTGTCGGTTGCTGATTGCAAAGCCACGGGAATAGTAGTTAGAACGTTCACTGTCATTCTTTGTTGCTGTTACACCGGGAGTGGCAGCAAGTACATCATCCAAAATAGTGAGACCACGTTGCTCAATTTGTTCACGTGTGACTACACTGACAGATTGTGGTGTTTCTTTTAAAGATAACTTGAGTTTCGAAGATGATCGTGATGAATTGGCTTTATAACTGCCACTTCCTTCAGTTTTTTCATCTTGGGTATCTGCTTTGACGGTAATGGTTGGGAGAACAGACAGATCAGTATTGGATGGTTGTTCTTGTGCAAAAGCAGTATGGGAAATTGCACCACATATCAAGAATGACTTGATTGCAATGTTTAATGCCGTTTGTCGAAATTGCTTGTCCATAATAGTGATAAATTATGCTAATAAGAATCGTTATTATTATCAATAAGATTACAAAAAGCTACGAAAATGTCATAATTTATAAATAATTATTTTGATATTTAAAGAAAAAATAAGATTTAAATTTATGTAATGTATTATTTTATATGTAATTTTTTAAAATTAAATACATGAAAATTTATTGTTCATTTCATTAAACTCATAATGATTAAATGTATCAGAAAGTAAATTGATTGGGAGCAAAATTGTTCCAAAAAAAAGATTGACATTAAAGTTAGCTTTAAACTTAAAGTAGAACTATACCCAATGAGGCGATAAAAATGAAAGTCTTCGAAAAATTGATATTTCCAAATGGTTCTGAGATTGCCAATCGTATAGCGAAAGCTGCGATGGAAGAAAATATGGCAGATTTAAATCACGCACCTTCTGAAGCATTGATGCGTTTATATCAAGCTTGGGCTGATGGTGGTGCAGGACTGATTATTACAGGCAATGTCATGGTGGATCGTCGTGCAATGACTGGACCTGGTGGTGTGGTACTTGAAGATGATAAACACTTGGACATTTTTAAACGTTGGGCTCAGATAGCACGTTCTCAAGGGGCACAAGTTTGGTTGCAAATCAACCATCCTGGTCGCCAAATGCAGTCCAATCTGGGGCAAGCAACTTGGGCACCATCTGCTGTTGGATTAGATTTAGGCAAAATGTCAGATCGTTTTAATTTGCCGATTGAAATGACTCAAACGATGATTGATGAAGTGATTCAACGTTTCGCTAATACTGCTCGGTTAGGCGAAAAAGCAGGTTTTACGGGAGTCGAAATCCATGCAGCGCATGGCTATCTATTGAGCCAGTTTTTATCACCGCTCAGTAATAAACGCCAAGATCAATGGGGCGGTTCACTTGAAAATCGTGCACGTCTTTTAATTGAAATTGTCAAAGCGGTTCGAGCCGTGGTTTCAGATCAGTTTACGGTGGCAGTGAAACTTAATTCAGCAGACTTTCAGCGTGGAGGTTTTAGTGCTGAAGATGCTCAACTTGTAGTCGAAATGTTGAATGAATTGGCGGTCGACTTGGTTGAACTTTCAGGTGGCAGTTATGAAGCCCCTGCGATGCAAGGACAAGCGCGAGATGGTCGAACATTGGCACGTGAAGCCTATTTTTTAGAATTTGCGCAAGAGATTCGCAAGATTGCCAAAATGCCCGTGATGGTCACAGGTGGTATTCGCCGTAAACAAGTTGCTGAACAGGTCATAGAGAGTGGTGTCGATATGGTTGGAATTGCTACGGCTTTAGCCATTAATCCAAACTTACCGAATGCATGGAAGCAAGGACAAAATATAACACCAACTTTGAAGCCAATTTCATGGAAGAATAAAACGCTTGCATCACTTGCCAATATGGCAACAGTTAAATTTCAGCTACGTAAACTCAGTTTAGGTAAAAAGCCCAATCCTCAAGTGTCCCCCTTATGGGCATTGATTTTACAGCAAACTGCGATGGCAAGTCGTACTCGTCAGTATAAGCATGCGATGGCAAATATCTTAAAAGCGAGGGGGTAAGATGGGACAAAATCATGATTTGAATTGGATGATTTATGGTGCAAATGGCTATACAGGTGAATTGATTGCCCGTGAAGCTGTTCGACAAGGACTTAGACCGATATTGGCAGGGCGTAATCAAAGCAAGGTGGAGGCTTTGGCACAAGAACTTGCACTTGAGTTCCGAGCTTTTGGATTAGATGATATTGACCTTATCAGTGCACAGTTAAGGGGACTGCATATAGTGCTACATTGTGCTGGTCCCTTTTCTTTGACATCGAAACCCATGATGCAAGCCTGTATTCAAGCAGGTGCGCACTATTTAGATATTACAGGCGAGATTGCAGTTTTTGAGTGGGCACAATCTCTAAATGCACAAGCACAAAAGGCAAATGTCGTACTATGTCCTGGAGTTGGTTTTGATGTTATTCCAACGGATTGTATTGCGGCTGCTTTAAAGGACGCTTTACCCGATGCGACACATCTGGCATTAGGCTTTGATTCAAAAACAGGGCTTTCCCCCGGAACTGCAAAAACCAGTACAGAAGGAATGGCTGAAGGTGGTAAGGTCCGTAAAAATGGTCAAATTATCAATGTTCCTTTGGCTCATCATGTTCGTCAGATTGATTTTGGACATGGGCAAAAAAGCGCAATGAGTGTGCCGTGGGGAGATGTAGCGACTGCATTTTACACCACAGGAATTCCCAATATTGAAGTGTTTGTACCTGCAGCACCTAAGCTGATTAGGGGAGCGAAAATGTTGAATCACATTCGCCCAGTATTTAAGTTGCAGTGGGTACAGAAAATAATGAAATTGCTGATTGGTAAATCGGTTACTGGTCCTGATGCAGAAGGACGTGCCAAGATGCTCACTTATGTTTGGGGGGAGGTACGTAATGCACAGGGGCAGACCAAAACAGCAAGAATCCAAACTGAAAATGCTTATAGTTTGACGGTGAATGGTTCATTGGCTGTGGTGAGTTATCTACTTGATCAGCGTGTTAATGGTGGAACATATACGCCTGCTAAATTGATGGGTTATCAGTTCGTTACTCAGCTTCAAGGTTCAGGCGAATTGGTGATTTGTTAATATTCAAAAGTTGAGAGAAGTGAGATGTCGATTGAGTTGTACTTCTTATTCACTCTTAATTGACTCAAAATGTATGAATAAAGAAAAACCAGATCAAAC